>CAXBIJ010000001.1:0-30886 GCA_963975675.1 uncultured Maribacter sp.
GGTGAAAACTATAAGCATATTCCTTGCATGAATGATAATGAAGCTTGGGTGAAAGTCATGGCCAAGTGGGTCAATGAATGGGAAGCTACAGGTAAATTGGCGGTTACGCCGAGTACGTAATACCCTATAATTATAAAGTACTTCAAAGATTTTGAAGTATTGATAATATCCTTATCAAGGAATATAAATGCCAAACAGTAAATTTAAATGGCAAATGTATCCGCTGAACAATTAGGTTCAGAACCTATTTCGAGTTTGCTTGTTAAACAGGCTTTACCTGCTAGTGTTGGCATTTTGGTAATGTCTCTTAATGTCTTGGTGGATTCTATTTTTGTGGGCAATTGGATAGGTTCCATTGCCATTGCGGCAATAAATGTCGTTTTACCAGTTTCTTTTTTTATTGGTGCTTTGGGTATGTCAATTGGTATTGGCGGCGCAAGCATTATATCACGTGCATTAGGGGCCAACAATAAGGAAAAGGCATTGCGTACGTTTGGTAATCAAATTAGCTTTACACTTTTAGTAACCATTATAATGGTTGTCTTAGGGCTAACCTATGTTGATAGCCTCATTCCTGCATTTGGTGGTAAAGGTTCCATTTTTGAAATGGCTAAAATCTACTATGTAATTGTTTTGTATGGTGTACCACTTCTAGCCTTGAATATGATGGGCAATGCCGTTATACGTGCCGAAGGAAAACCTAAGTTCGCCATGATTGCTATGATTATCCCATCCATAGGGAATCTAGTGATGGATTATCTTTTTATTAATGTGCTGGATTATGGAATGGAAGGTGCTGCTTGGGCTACTACTATCAGTTACTTTTTATGTTTTAGTTATATTCTGTATTTCTTTCTCTCCAAGCATTCTGAGCTTAAACTGAATGTTCAGTATTTAAAAATCAGGTTTAGTATTTTAAAAGAAATAAGCTCATTGGGTTTTGTAACCCTTTCTAGACAAGCTGTTGTAAGTATTATTTATCTTTTAATGAATAATATTCTTTTTAACCTAGGTGGCGAAGCTATGGTAGCCGTTTATGCAATTATTGGTAGAATGTTGATGTTTGCTTTATTCCCTGTTTTTGGAGTTACCCAAGGATTTTTACCAATTGCAGGATTTAACTACGGAGCTGGAAAATATGATAGGGTCAAAGAGGCTATATTCACTGCAATAAAATATGCCGCACTATTAGCCACAATTGTTTTTACCGGATTGATGATTTTCCCGGAGGCCATAGCCGGACTTTTTCTTAGTAATAAACCAGGTATGAGTGCTGTAGAATTAGCGACTAATAAATTCGTTCTTGAAAATACTCCGTCAGCCATGCGATGGGTATTTGCTGCAACTCCGATTATAGCTTTACAACTTATAGGGGCAGCTTATTTTCAAGCAATCGGTAAGGCTGTACCTGCTTTGTTATTAACGTTATGTAGACAAGGCTTTTTCTTTATTCCACTAATTCTGATTCTACCAAATTACTTAGGTGAATTAGGGGTTTGGATATCGTTTCCTATTGCTGACGTTCTGGCGACAATTGTAACCGGTTATTTTTTACGTAAAGAGATAAATAGAACTTTAGTTTCTCAAAAAACCTTATAAAACCAAACCAAATTAAAAATCATACGTAGGTATCTTTAGAAATACTAAAGAATACACGTATGATTTTTATCTTATCACAATTAATTGCTGTAGCAATTTTTCTTTTAATCTGGAAACTTAAAGAGTTGATAAACGATCAGAACACCTATATGAAATTGCTAAAGGAAGAAACTATCAAGTTTCCAGTTTACAGGCAAAAAAATTAATTGGCTGATTTTGCTTGTAGTAATTCCATTCCGGTGGAAGACCTTGGCTTAAAACCGGTCCAAACTTTTTCGTTTGAATTTTCTTTTAATTCTAAATATTTAGCATTGTCTTGTTTTTTTAGATGTAGACCAATAAAAGCAGTTACAAAATGTTGATTAATGTTGTTTAATTTACGTTGGTCCCAAGATGGTTCTGCATATCGGTAATACTCATCTATATGTAAACCTGGCGCTAATGCTTCTGCTGGTGGTGGGTTTGGTGCCACGTTGTGTCGTGCATTTTTATAGGTTAATAAAAAGCGATCAGCATTTACAGCACCTTCGTATATCGCTTTAATCCCTTTTTCATATCCAGAGATATCATCTTGACTACCTGCGATAAAGAATGTCGGTGTTTTTAAACCTTTTAATCCTTCCGCATCCCAAACACCTCTTTCCATTCCCCATGGGGCAAAGGCTACAATCGCTTTAATTCTATCATCTACTAATTTCTTATATTCTTCGTTATTAGCAGTATTTACCGATATTGATGTACTACCTCCGGTCATTCCGGTAAAGAATCCTGCTAGTGCATCACTGTATCCGGCTCCACCTACATTAAGTACGCCATAACCACCCATAGAATACCCTATTATAGCTGTATTACTAGTGTCAACAAGGTTTTCCAATTTGTTTTTTGAACCTTTAGCGCCTAATTTTTCCATCTCATTAATGACGAAGCGAATATCTTTCGGTCTATTTAAAAGTGTGCTTTGAAATGCATTCGCATCTTTAAATGTAGAATCGGTATGGTCTATCGCTGCTACGATATAACCTTTAGATGCTAAATTTTCAGTTAAATAAGTCATTAAATAACGTGAGCCCACATAGCCATGCGATACTACTATTAAAGGAAATTTACTACCAGTAATAGGCGTCGCATCTCTATAGGATCTTCCCTTAAAAGTAAAGGGTGTTAAAGGTCTTAAGGTATCACCGGCTGTACCCATTACCTCATCGTAAACAACAGTTTTAGCATTATCACTAACAGATGCTGGATACCAAACCTCAATGGTAATTGGGCGGTCATATAATGGGTCTTTTCCCTCTTTGGAATTTAAAACATCAACTTGATTTTTATTAACTAGGTTAATAGTTTGTACGCCTACGTTGAATTCTCCTCTTGCACTTAATTCTGGTGCATCAGGTAGTTGGTCGCCATATAGAAAATCACCTGATTGTGCATAAACAGATGGAATTAGTAATCCGTTTAAAAGAAAGATAAATAAGGATAAAGAAAATAATAGCGGTCTAAATTTCATAATTGTTAATTAGTTCGCTTAAATATAGGAATACTTTAAACAATGGATATATTATATCAATATTGTTGAATTATTTTTTTGAAGAGCTACTTAACATACTTGTAATTCTAAATATGTAAAAGACAGACATAGGTTTAAATACTAGGATTTTGAAGAGATTGCTTTAAGTCTCTCTTGAATATTATTGATTGAAACTATAGATAGAATGATAATTTGATAAATGTGCTTCCTAGTGACTGCCAATAAAATCATAAAATCAACATTTTCACAACAATTTGTTTAATTTTAGTGAAGACTAATATCAAACCAATAAAATGAAAAAGCACCTTACCAAGGCTAGCATCATCATGCTGGCATTTTTACTATTGCCATTATCCTTATTATCTCAAAAAAGGAACAAATTACAAAGCAATGCTCCAACTTACCCCGAAGAACTATATTCTAGTTTAGAGTATCGTTCAATAGGCCCGTATCGAGGTGGTCGTTCTGCTGCAGTTACCGGTGTACCTGGTGAACCCAATTTATTTTATTTTGGTGCTGCTGGCGGTGGTGTATGGAAAACACTAGACGGTGGCCGCACATGGGATAATATTTCTGATGGATATTTCGGTGGAAGTATAGGTGCCGTTGAGGTTGCTAAAAGTGATCCTAATGTAATTTATGTAGGTGGTGGCGAAAAAACCTTAAGAGGTAACGTTTCTTCGGGTTATGGCATTTGGAAAACTGAAGACGGTGGTAAAACATGGGCTACGGCAGGTTTAGAGAAAAGTAGACATGTACCAAGATTACGTGTGCATCCTACAGATTATAATACGGTATATGCCGCTGTTTTAGGTGATATCTACAAACCAACTAAGGATCGTGGTGTTTATAAAAGTACCGATGGCGGTAAAAACTGGAAACAAGTTCTATTTGTAAACGAACAAGCGGGTGCGGTAGATTTAACTATAGACCCTAATAACCCAAGAATTTTATATGCTTCTACATGGCATGCACAACGTACACCGTATAGCTTAATTAGTGGTGGTGATGGTTCTGCACTTTGGAAAAGTATGGACAGTGGAGAAACCTGGAAAGAAATTTCTAAGAACGAAGGATTTCCAAAAGATACCCTTGGGATTATTGGGGTAGCTGTTTCACCAAAAAACTCAGAACGGGTTTGGGCAATTGTTGAAAATAAAGATAAGGGAGGTTTATACCGTTCAGAAGATGGTGGTAAAACCTGGTCTGTTGTTAACGAAGAGCGTAAACTTAGACAACGTGCTTGGTATTATACTAGGGTATATGCCGATACACAAGATGAAGATGTGGTTTATGTTTTAAATGTAAATTATCACAAGTCTACCGATGGTGGTAAATCCTTCAATACATTTAATGCGCCTCATGGGGATCATCACGATTTATGGGTTTCTCCAGAAGATTCGCAACGTATGATTATCGGTGATGACGGTGGTGCACAAATCTCTTATGATGGAGGTCAAACTTGGAGTACGTATAACAATCAGCCTACGGCACAGTTTTACCGAGTTACTACAGATAATTCATTCCCGTATAGAATTTATGTTGCACAACAAGATAATTCTACATTGCGTATAGAGCATAGAAGTGATAAAAATTCAATCGGTAATGGTAACTGGGAAGAAACCGCTGGCGGTGAATCAGCTTGGATAGCTGTTGACCCTAAAGATAATGATATTGTTTATGGAGGTAGTTATGACGGATTCTTAACGCGAGTAAATCATAAGACAGGAACCGTAAGAGGGATCAACGTATGGCCAGATAACCCAATGGGTGCAGGTGCAGAAGCCATGAAATATCGTTTCCAGTGGAATTTCCCTATCATGTTTAGTAGACATAACCCAAAGAAATTGTACACGTTTTCTAACTATGTACATGTGACTGAAAATGAAGGTCAGAGTTGGGAAGTATTAAGTGGCGATTTAACTCGAAATGACCCTACTAAGTTAGGCTCTAGTGGAGGACCGATTACACAAGATAATACCAGTGTAGAATATTACTGTACTATTTTTGCAGCGAATGAAAGTCCTTTGAAAGAGGGTATTCTTTGGGTGGGTAGCGATGACGGTTTAATTCATGTTTCTAAAGATTCTGGTGCTACATGGGAGAATGTTACCCCACCAAATATGCCTGAGTGGAATATGATTAATAGTATCGAGCCTTCTTATTTTGACGAGGGTACATGCTATGTAGCTGCTACAAGATATAAGTTGGGCGATTTTCAACCTTACCTATACAAAACAACAGATTATGGTAAAAGTTGGACAAAAATAACGAACGGTATTTCTTCGGAACATTTTACAAGAGTAGTTCGCGAAGACCCTAAAAAGAAAGGGTTATTATATGCAGGTACAGAAACAGGCATGTATGTTTCATTTAATGATGGGGCTAGCTGGTCTCCTTTCCAAATGAATTTACCAATAGTTCCAATAACTGATTTAGCTATTAAAGATGATAATCTAATCGTTGCAACACAAGGGCGTAGTTTATGGATTATTGATGATTTAACGGTGCTTCATCAATTGGATGAAAGCAAGAAAAATCAAAATACTATTCTTTTTAAGCCAAGAGATTCATACCGAACAAAGGGAAGAGCGTCTAAAAAACCTTCTAAAACATCGGGGCAGAATTTAGAAAATGGCGTAATCACACATTTTTTGTTGAAGAATTATACCGAAAAGGATTCTGTTCAGTTGACATATACGAGTATGGCTGGCGATACTTTAGCTAACTACAATTCTTCTGCGAAGAAAAAAGATAAAAAATTAGCGATTAAAAAGGGTGGTAACACTTTTGTATGGGATACCCGTGGTAAGGGAGCTGAAAAATTAGAAGGAATGATTTTTTGGTGGGCTAGTTTCGACGGTGCTAAAGCTGTACCAGGTAATTATAAAGTCCATTTAAATGTCAATGGCAATAGTAGTTCTGAAACATTTACCATTTTGCCAGACCCAAGAGCAGAAAGCTCGGTGGCCGAAATGCAAAAGCAGTTCGATTTTATTACCGATATAAATACAACTATCGAAAAAGCACATCAATCTATAAAGAAGATTAGAAATGTAACCGAACAATTGAATGCGTTTACGAAGCAGTATAAGGATGATGCTAGAACTAAGGATCTTGTAGAAAAGGCTAAGGCAATGAAAAATAAGTTGGGTGAGGTCGAAAAGGCATTGTATCAGACCCAGAATAGAAGTGGTCAAGATCCATTAAACTTCCCAATTAAATTGACCAATAAATTAGGTCATTTAAATAGCTTAGTGTCTATTGACGATTTCCCACCTACGGAGCAAGACATTGCTGTAAAGAATGAATTGACTACTAAAATAAACAAGGAGCTTAAAATTTTCGATGATGTAGTTTCCTCTGAGCTACAAGAATTTAATGCTGCTTTTAATACATTAAAATTGAATTATCTGTTTATTGACGACAGTAAATAAGTACACTATAAAAACCCTCTCTAGAAATAGAGAGGGTTTTTTTATAACACATACTCAACCTTAGAAAAGAACTATCAAACAACACTTAACATGAAAAAGCAACTAGTATCATTGCTCGTGGTTTTTGTAACCACATTTACCTTTGCACAAACAGCAAATGATTATTTTAAACCTTTAAAATATCGAAATATTGGTCCATTTAGAGGTGGGCGCTCCGTAACTGCAACAGGCGTTATTGGTAACCCAATGGTCTATTATATGGGCACCACCGGTGGCGGATTATGGAAAACTGAATCTGCCGGCCAACGTTGGGAAAATATATCTGATGGGTTTTTTGAATTAGGATCAGTAGGGGCAGTTTCTGTTTCTGCTTCAAATCCGAATATAGTCTATGTGGGTATGGGTGAGCATGCGCCGAGAGGTGTAATGACATCCTACGGTGACGGGGTTTATAAGTCTACCGATGCTGGTCATACATGGAAAAAAATGGGCCTTGAAAAAACCCAGCATATTTCACGTATCATCATACATCCAACAAATCCAGATATCGTTTATGTTGCTGCGCAAGGCGCTCTTTTTGAAGGTAACCCTGAACGAGGAGTATATAAATCAATCGATGGAGGAAAGACCTGGACGAATACCCTTTTTGTAAATAATTTAACGGGTGCTTCTGAGCTTTCTATGGATGCGAATTATCCTGAAATTATGTATGCAGCCATGTGGGAACACCAACGAAAGCCAAATATTGTTATTAGTGGTGGTGTTGGTAGCGGACTTTATAAATCTACTGATAGCGGAGATACTTGGAAGAAAATACACAAAGGTCTTCCTGAAGAAAAAGGGAAGATGGCAATTGCCGTAAGCCCATCAAATTCAAATAAAGTGTATGCTTTAATTGAAAGTGATTCAAATGCCGATAAAGGAGGTTTATTCGTATCGAATGATGCTGGTGAATCTTGGTCTATGATAAGTGGTGATAATCGTTTAGTACAACGTGCTTGGTATTATATTGAAGTTTTTGTGGACCCTAATGATGAAGATACGGTGTACGTTTTAAGTGCTCCGGCACTTCGTTCTGAGGATGGTGGTAAAACTTGGGAGAATGTTGAGGTTGCCCATGGGGACACCCATGATTTATGGATTAATCCTAACAACTCAAAAAATATGGTTTTAGCAGATGACGGTGGGGCTGCTGTTTCTTTTGATTACGGAAAAACTTGGTCAACGCAAAGCAATATGCCTACAGCTCAATTTTATAGAATCAGTGTAGATAATTTATTTCCGTATAATATTTATGGCGGTCAACAAGATAACACGTCCGTAAAGATTGCAAGTCTTTCTACAGGTAGCGGTAGTATTACGACTAGAGATTGGACAGATTCTGCAGGTGGTGAAAGTGCATTTTTGGCTTTTGACCCTGATAACCCTCGTTATGTAATGGGAGGTCAATATTTAGGTACTGTAGAGGTAATGGATATGGTCTCAAAATCTTCTACCCAAATAATGCAAGCGCCGATTCAATATTTGGGTCGCGAGGCTAGAAACATGCGATATTTGTTTAATTGGAATGCGCCAATTATAGCTTCAGCACATGACCTTGGAACTTTTTATCACGGTGCTCAATATGTGTTTAGAACAAGAGATATGGGGGTCACCTGGGATAAAATTTCTCCAGATTTAACACGTGATAATGATGAGAAACAAGGTAATGGTGGCGGACCGTATACTAACGAGGCCGTTGGAGCAGAGAACTATGGTACACTTGCTTATATAGCAGAATCTCCACATGAAAAAGGACATATCTGGACAGGTAGTGATGATGGTTTGGTGCACTTGACCAAAAACGGTGGCGAAACTTGGGAAAATGTAACCCCTAAGGGTTTAAAAGAGTGTTTAATCAATGCTATTGAGGTATCACCACATGACCCAGCAACTGCTTATATTGCTACAACAAGATATAAGTTTAATGATTACACTCCTGGGTTATATAAAACGACAGACTATGGTAAAACATGGAATGCGATAAACACCGGAATTCCTTATGGTGCTTTTACACGTGTTGTTCGTGAAGATGAATTTAAAAAAGACTTGTTGTATGCAGGTACTGAAAAAGGAATATATGCATCATGGAACGGGGGTAAAAACTGGGAGCCGTTTCAGCTGAATTTGCCTGTTACTCCTATTACTGATTTGAAGATGCATAAAGGCGATATGGTGGTAGCTACATCTGGGCGTTCATTTTGGATTCTTGATGATGTTATTGCTTTGAGCCAATATCAGCCTTCTAAAAAAGGACTTCAGCTATTAAAACCGAAAGATGCCTATAATGGTTCTTGGGGTAGCCCGTTAAATGGGGATTCAGATAAGTTTAAGGGTAGTGATACTTTTGATGGCGTAAACCCTGCTAACGGAGTGGTATTGTACTATGAACTTCCTAAGCTAAAAGATAGTACATCCATAACATTAGAAGTTATAGATTCGAAAGGGAAAACAATTAGAACTATAGGTTCAGAAAAAGACCCAACGTATAAACCACATAATGGAGGTGGTGCTCCACCGGCTCCATTACTTACTAAAAAAGAAGGTTTGAATCGTTTTGTGTGGGATATGGAATATCCTATTATGCCAAGTATACCAGGAGTTTATATGGAAGCAGGATTTGGTGGTCATAGCGTTTCACCAGGCATCTATACTTTTAAATTATCGGTCGAAGGGCAAACGGTGTCCACCACGGGTACAATTAAAGAGTTGCCTACGTATGAAACGAAGCCAGGTCAATATGAAGAGTATGATGCTTTTATGACGGTTGCCGAGCAAGAGTTAACTAAAATGCATAACATGATTAATCAATTGCATGCAGTTGAAGAAAATCTAAAAGAGATGTTGAAAGATGTTTCGAATGCATCTGTTAAAAAAGAAGGAGAGAAATTACTTGCGGACATGAAAGCGTGGGATGAAGATATGGTACAACGTAAATCTCAGGCGTATGATGATGTGGAAAATTTCCCAAATAAATTTTCAGCAGAATACATATTCATGATTAATCAAACCAGTAGTACTATTCCAAGATTGAACAAGGCTAGCAAAGACCGTAAGGTAGAATTAGATGCACAATGGGCAGGCTTAAAAGCAAGAGGTAATCAATTCATCAACACCGCTATTCCTGCCTATAATAAAGTATTGTGGGAAGCTGGTATCGGCGCTTTAAGATTATAATATAGAATCTATACGCTTTTGCTAACTTTGAGCTCGAACTTAGCATATTATGAGCGAATATTACAATTATATAAAATCCCTGCATCTCATCTTCGTAATTACGTGGTTTGCAGGGCTTTTTTATATCCCAAGGTTATTCATTTATCATATTGAAGCCAATCAAAAACCATCTCCTGAAAAAGAGATACTTTCTAAGCAGTTGAAACTAATGACCAAAAGACTTTGGTTTATTATCACTTGGCCTTCTGCGATATTGGCCATTTTTTTTGCTATTTGGCTTTTAGTTATTTACCCTGGCTGGTTAACACAACCATGGATGCATGTTAAATTGGGATTCGTACTTTTATTAATTCTCTACCATTTAAAGAACCATCAGATTTTCAAGAAGTTTCAACGCGATGAAATCAACTATACGTCTAATTATATGCGCATGTGGAACGAGGGTGCTACACTTATACTTTTTGCAATCGTTTTCTTAGTGATTTTAAAGAGTACTTTCAATTGGATTTTTGGTGTAGTTGGTATTATAGTCGTAGGTATTCTATTAATGCTAGGTATTAAACTCTACAAAAGAATCCGGAATAAGAATCCGGAGGCATAGATGGTATTCAGATGTAGAATCCTATAATAACAAGAATAAACTGTAAACTCTATTTTGGTGCGATATTTGTTAACTTTAGACGAAATAACAGAATCTTGTTAACGAGAATATCTTTACGGTCCCGTATTTTTTTCGCCATGATATTTTTGGTGCTTCTCGCATCGGTATTAATTGCTGGGGTAACGGTATATCAATATCGCGAGCAGTCTAAAGATTACCATGAAAATAGAATGGAGCGTAAAGAGGAGCAAATACGCCAAAGTATTGACCTTGCTATTCAGAAAACTACCTACCCGGTAACGACCGAAAACCTAGATCTTATTTTCAAAAATGAAATTTATGAAATTGCTGTAGTGCAGAACATGAATTTTAATATCTATAGTTTAGAAGGTCAACTTATAAAAAGTTCGAGACCCAAATTTGCCAATGATTCTATTTCTATGTGTTTAGATGCTGAGGTATTGAACAAATTAGAGATAAGTCCTGATAAAAGATATGTTCGCGAAAATGCGCTAGCAGGCGATAAGTATCAAGCCTCATTTACTTATATCGCAGATCAAAAATTTAAACCAATTGGTATATTAAATTTGCCATATTTTGAAGACAATTCATTTAATAATTATGAGCTGAAAGAGTTTTTAATTCGCTTGTCTGGCGTATACCTCTTCATGCTACTCATTGCTATTTTATTTGCATTTTTCATTTCAAAATACATCACCCGTTCTCTAGAGACTATATCTGATATAATGGGAAGAACCAATTTGAATAAGCAGAATAAAAAGATTATTATTGATAATCCTGGGGAAGAAATCGAAAAGCTTATTTCAGCCTATAATGGAATGATTGATGAGCTTGGCCATAGTGCTGCAAAATTAGCCAAAAGTGAACGAGAACAAGCTTGGCGCGAAATGGCAAAACAGGTAGCCCATGAGATAAAAAACCCGTTAACGCCAATGCGTTTAAGTGTACAGAGCTTTGAGCGTAAGTTTGATCCAAGTGACCCTAATATTCATGAGAAAGTAAAAGAATATTCAAACACTCTAATTCAACAGATAGATACGATGAGCAGTATAGCTTCTGCTTTTTCTAATTTTGCGGAAATGCCAGCCCAACAGAATGAGACCCTAAATGTGGTGAAAATTGTGAAGCTAGCGTTAGATATTTTTAATGAAGATTATATTCATTTTATAGCAGATGAAGAAGAGATAATAGCGAAATTAGATCGAACACAGTTAATACGTGTAGTAACCAACTTGGTTAAGAATGCCATACAGGCCGTACCCGATGTAAAATCGCCAAGAGTATTGGTTTCAGTAGCTTCTGAAGGCAATATGGTTAAACTGTCCGTAGCCGATAACGGTATCGGTATTGAAAAAGAGAATGAAGAAAAGATATTTGAACCTAAGTTCACGACTAAAACCAGTGGCATGGGATTAGGACTAGGAATGGTTAAAAATATTGTGGAAACCTATAAAGGCACTATAAATTTCACCTCACAATTGGGCAAGGGCACGGTGTTTTGTGTAAAGTTTCCGAAGGAAAATTAAAATAGAAATTAAATTAATAAAAAATAAGAATATGTCTTTTGAAACCATACTTATTCAAAGAGAAGCATCAACGGCAATTGTAACAATTAATCGCCCTAATAAGTTGAATGCTTTGAATAAAGCTACCATCGATGAATTGCAAGATGCTTTTAAAGAATTACAAAAAGATAAAAAAGTAAAAGCAATAATTTTAACAGGTAGTGGTGAGAAGGCTTTCGTCGCTGGTGCGGATATTTCAGAATTTTCGGATTTCTCAGTAAAAGAAGGAAAAAAATTAGCGGCCAAAGGACAAAAGAAGCTATTTGATTTTATTGAAAACTTATCGACTCCGGTTATTGCTGCAGTTAATGGTTTTGCATTAGGCGGCGGTTTAGAACTTGCAATGGCCTGTCACTTTAGAGTAGCCAGCGATAATGCTAAAATGGGACTTCCAGAGGTCTCTCTAGGCGTAATACCTGGTTATGGAGGTACGCAGCGTTTACCTCAATTAGTCGGCAAGGGTAGAGCAATGGAAATGATTATGACCGCAGGTATGATTACTGCTGAACAAGCACAATCATTTGGTTTGGTTAATCATGTAACTACACCAGAAGAATTGTTGCCATTATGCCATAAAATAATTTCAAAGATTACCAATAACTCATCTGTAGCTATATCTCATGCAATAAAAGCAGTAAATGCTGGTTTTAAGAATACTGTAAATGGTTATGAGCAGGAAATTGAGGCTTTTGGTGCTTGTTTCGGAACTGATGATTTTACTGAAGGCACTACCGCATTTTTAGAGAAGAGAAAAGCAAATTTTCCGGGTTCATGACATAAACCAAAACGGTTATGTTGAGTCGTAGTATTTTTTTATTTCTATTAGTTATTGGGTCATTAAGTGGATTCTCACAAGAAGAACCCGTTGCATATACTATTGGTGAAAAATTTAATGATAAGTACCGGTATTCTAATATGTTGGCTATTGCCGATGATGGCAATGAAGGCACTGTGGTGGTTCGTGCATATTACACAGGAATTATTCTACGACCAAAAGGATATTTTATAGAACATTATAATGAAGATTTAGAACTTGTTTCTGAATATAATTATAAACTAAAAGACGCCAATTTTATTGATGCCTATGTGCAAAATGGACAGGTGTATTTATTGTTTTTAGAGTACAATTATACAAATAAGAGTTACCAGTACGAAGTTCATAGAAGTCCGTTTTCTCAATTTCAATTTACAAAAGAAACTATACTGTCGATTGAGTCTGACCCGGTAGAGCAGCCATTAGATAGAAATTTTTATAATAGAAATTTCTCTTCAGGATTTACGACATCGGTTCTTTTCAATGTAGATAAATCAGCATTTGCTATTACAACGCATTATAAGAAGAAAAAGGTTGATCAGCATATAATTCATGTTTTCAATTCGAACTTGAATAAAATAATGGAACATGACTTTTCTGATGAGGTAGAGGAAAAGAATTATGCTTTTGAAAATATCGTATTCTCTAAAGATTTACAGAATGTATATTTGGTAGGTAAAGCTTACTTTAAAAAGAAACGTTTTAATGCCACCGAACGTAAATTTCAATATGAAATGGTTCGAATCTCAAAAGATGGCCGAAGTATTCAATCTTTCTATACTCCCAATAAATTTCCAGAAGCGCTGAAGCCTATTTTTAAGGGTAAGGATTTATTATGTATCGGGTTTTATGCCGACCGTAAGGATAATCGTTATAACGGAATTTCATATTTTAAATTAAACCCTATTTCATTAGAAATGGAGGCGAGTAAGTTTAATCCTTTTTCAGAACAATTTATGCTAGATAAATTTGGAAGGGAAGATGATAAAGCAATTAAAGATTTAGTTTTTAAGGGGATGGATATTACCAAAGACGGAAACATTCTTTTTAATGCAGAAGAGTATTTTACAAGTTCAAGCGTACAGTCAAATTCTAGCGGAGGTAGAGTGATGGTAACTAGGTATCACCATAATGACATCATAAGCGCAAAATTAAGTTCAACAGGAGATTTGGTTTGGGCTCGAAATATTAATAAAACAGAAGTTACCCAAGGCGATGGAGCCTATGCTTCTTATAGTGCCTACACAAAAGGTGATACTACATACTTTTTTATAAGCACATCAGCAGAAAACCCTCAACAATTGAACGACGACCGTATTATGTTCAAGCAAGGTTTGAGCAGAAATAGAAATGTCTTTTTAATTCGATTAGACGAAAGAGGTCATATGACTTACAGCAAGGTAATTGATGATACTGAAGCTCGACTTCCTTTAATGGTTTCAGTACCCAATATTGATTATTTAAAAGACGAACTTACCTTCTATGCTAAAAGAGGTGCTAAAAAACAACTAGTTCAGGTAGCTGTTAAATAAATCAATAATTAGGATTATTTCCATAATTTTGGAATAAATCCAAAAAATGAATTCTAATTCTTTTCTGAAAGGTCGAGGGGCACAGCATAATACCAACAATAAATTCTCTGCTTATAGTTATGAGACTCGTGATGATTTTTTGGAGTTCTGTAGGTTAGAAGGTAAAACGGCAGACGTTAACAAAACTCAATACATCCCCATATTCCCTAAAACGATTGTCAACAAAGTAACTAGTCCCGATGTGGGTATGAGTTACTCCATGAACATGTACCAGGGTTGTGAGCATGGCTGTATCTATTGTTATGCTAGAAATTCTCATGAATTTTGGGGATATAGTGCTGGACTTGATTTTGAACGTAAAATTTTAGTAAAACATGATGCGCCAAAACTATTAGAAGCCAAAATAAAAAGCAAAAGCTGGAAAGCATGTACCATTGTTTTATCCGGTAATACAGATTGTTATCAACCTGCTGAAAAAGAATTTGAACTCACTAGAAAGTGTTTAGAAGTGTTCTTAAAGTATAGGCATCCGGTAGGTATTATCACTAAAAATGCATTGATTTTGCGTGACTTAGATATTCTAAAAGAATTGAATAATCACGGATTAATCGGAGTTAATATTTCAGTTACATCACTTTCAGAAAAAACTAGAAGAATATTAGAGCCTAGAACTACCACTATTAAAAAAAGACTGGAAGCTATACATGTTCTGTCTTCAGAAGGTATTCCCGTTAATGCGATGTTAGCGCCAATCATTCCAGGAATAAATAGTCATGAAATTCTAAATTTAGCCAAGGCAGTGTCTGAAAATGGAGCATGTTCAATAGCCTTTATCATGGTGAGATTGAATGGAGCAATCGGCGAAATATTTTCCAATTGGATAAAAAAGGCACTTCCAGATAGAGCAGACAAAGTATTGCATCAAATACAAGAGTGCCATGGCGGTAACTTAAATGATGGTAGGTTTGGTATTCGTGGTAGAGGAGAAGGTAAAATTGCAACCCAAATTCATGACATGGTCCGTTTGGCAAAGCATTTGAATTTTAAGGATAAAAAGTTTCCTAAACTAAATACCGAATTACATGAGCCATTTAAAGACGGACAAATGAGAATGTTTTGAAATTATTCCATTTTACGAGGGTGAATAGACTGGCCAACCAACTTCCATTCCCCATCAATTTTTTCTAGCAAACGAATTTCATAGGTATACGTGGTAATTCCTTCTTTTGTGGTTGATTCTTCATCATGACTCACCCATGCATTATCACCGGTAACATTCATTTTGTAATTGGTGTTTTTTGATGTCCCACCGTTACCCATCATATTTGCTGGTGGATTAATCATCATTTCCGGTGGTACATCAATACTATTTCCATCTGGTGTTGACACTAAAATTCTACTATAAGGTTTAATTGACCAGCAATTTTCATGACCTTCGATATCACCAGAACGCCAAGTTAAAGACTCTTTTTCGAGAAGCGAAACAATCGATTCTTTATCGGTTTGGCCGTAACTCATTGAAACAGTTAAAACAAGTAGAAGAAATATACTTTTCATATTTAATTGGTTTGATTTTTAAATGTATACTAAAAAGTTCAACTTCTTAAAGTATCATTATAAATGCATGAAAACTAGAATAATAATGCAAATAAGTTAAAAATTTACTCAAAAAAAACATGTTTTTTAGATTGAATGTCATGCATTTGTTGAAGGTGATATAATTCTTTTAAAAGTTTTGTTAAAATAACGTCCAGAGTACAACTCTACACGTACATAGGTGGAATGTAATAAATAGTAGAACCATTTATGAAAACCAAGAACACTACCAAAAACAAATTGAATACAGTAAAAGAGAAAAACTCTAACACTGGAAAGAAATCTTTTTTTGCAAAAATCGGAAACCTAATAGAGAACGCCAATGCTTGGGGTATTTTTGTAATGGGTAGCACATTTGTGCTAATGTTCGGTTCAGCTTATCTAGCTTTTATTTTACAAAATGATTTTACGCAATTACATTTAGAAAGACGAAGCAGTTTAATCGGCTTAATCTTTATGGTAGTAGCTGCGATATTTTTTGTTTTCAAACTAAGTTTCTTCATATACACTTTTATAAGATTTTTAAAGTATAAGGCAATACCGTCAGTGTCAAATGAAGAATTGCCAACGGTTACGGTAATTGTACCAGCTTATAATGAGGGAAAACAAGTTTGGGCAACGTTAAAAAGTTTGGCAGAAAGTGATTATCCAGCGCATAAGGTTCAGTTATTGGCTATTAATGATGGTAGTAAAGATGATACTTGGAGTTGGATGTTAGAGGCAAAAAAAGAACTGGGCGACCGTGTTTCTATTTGTCAACAACCAAAGAATATGGGTAAGCGTCATGCGCTATACAGAGGTTTTAAAGAAGGTACTGGTGAAATTTTTGTTACTGTTGATAGTGATTCAATAGTAGATAAGGATACGCTTAGAAACTTAGTTAGCCCTTTTATAGTGGATAAGAATTGTGGTGCTGTTGCAGGTAATATTCGCGTATTGAACAATAAGAGTGGTATACTACCTAAGATGCTAGATGTTAGTTTTGCACTTAGTTTTGAGTTTGTTCGTTCATCTGAAAGCACTTTAAATTCTGTATTATGTACTCCTGGTGCTTTAGCGGCATATAGAGCTAAAGCTGTATTCGCTTGTTTAGATGAGTGGATTAATCAAACATTTATGGGTCAGCCTTCAGATATTGGCGAAGATAGAGCTATGACTAACATGATTTTAAGACAAGGATATCATGTTCTTTTTCAAAGAAATTCATATGCCTATACTAATGTACCAGAAAAATATCAAGGGTTATACAAAATGTTTATTAGATGGGGTAGAAGTAATGTTCGTGAGAACATTCAAATGTCTAAATACGTTTTCACAAACTTTAGAAAAGGTCCTAAAGCAGGTACAAGATTATTATTCTTTAGCCAATTTTCGAGAATTGTACTTTGTTACCCATTCGTATTGTTCATGTTGGTATTTGTAGTTACACATCCATTATTATTCATAAGCTCAACGTTCGTAAGTATATTGGTGTTATCAACTTTTCCAGTGATTTTTTATGCTAAACGATATACTTTAATAGAATCTTTCTGGGCATATTCATATAGCGTGTTATATACTTTCGGTTTATTTTGGATTACTCCTTACGCTATTGCAACCGCAAGTAGAAGAGGCTGGTTAACAAGAGAATTGCCACAGTAATAATCACATACTTTTAAAACTTAAAAAGGGTTTCAATATTTATATTGAAACCCTTTTTTTTGATTTTTTTTTGAAAATCAAAAAAAACACTATGGTTGTTTTTTAAATGATAAAGGATTCCATTCATAATAAAATTGCTCAAGATAATCTACCATGTATTGGTGTCTTTTTTCAGCTAAACGCTTACCTGTTTCGGTATTCATTTTATCTTTTAGTAAGAGTAATTTTTCGTAGAAATGATTAATAGTCGGTGCCTTAGAACTTTTATACTGCTCTTTGGTCATTTCAAGATTTGGAGAAATGCTAGGGTCATAAAGCATTCGGTTTTTAAAACCACCATAATTGAACGTGCGTGCTATTCCTATCGCTCCTATAGCATCTAATCGGTCTGCATCTTGTACAACTTGCAACTCTTTCGATGTAAATAGTTTCTTTTTAATCTTACCATCGCCCAACCCAGCCTTAAAGGAACTGAATTTTATAATTTTAACGACATGATCAATAGTTTCAATTGGGACATTTATTGACAGTAGAAAATTTTCAGCCATTTTAGGGCCTAATGATTCGTCGCCATCATTAAATTTTGCATCTGCAATATCATGAAGTAATGCACCTAGACACACTACTAAATTATCCACATCCTCTTCTTTAGAAATAAGAATGGTATTGTTGAATACCCGCTGTATATGAAACCAGTCGTGGCCTCCTTCTGCATTTTGTAGGGTTTCTTTAACAAAGAGGATAGTCTTTTCTACAATTTCAGAGTTTGTCATTTAAAGCTGGTTATACCGTTAGTTACTGAAGACTCTATTTGAATGATAAGTTTATCTAAATCGCCCTTATTTTCAATTGGTTGCTGAACATCAAAACTAACTTTTGCCCCTAAGCCCATCGGAAATTGACCAAACCGAACTAATTTCCAAGAATTATTGATGCTTATGGGTACTATTAATGCAGATGGTGCGTTTTTAAGTAGCATTTTTAAGCCCATTGGTTTAAATGGTTTTGGATGACCATCTCTACTTCTTGTTCCTTCCGGAAAAATAACAGCACTCCTGTTATGCTTTTCAATATAGGAACCTAGTTTTCCTATTTCCATTATCGCAGATTTACCATCATTTCTATCAATTAAAACAGAACCACCGTGAACTAGATTAAAGGAAACACTTGGGATGCCTTTTCCTAATTCTTTTTTACTGACAAATTTAGGATGGTGTTTACGCATATACCAAATTAATGGTGGAATGTCGTACATGCTCTGATGATTCGTAACGATTATTAGAGGCCTATTTGTCGGTAAATCATAATTGTTGGTGAACCTATAAGTTGTGCCCAATATATTGGTACATCGCATTAAACAAAAGTTAAGCTTACTAACTACTGGCTTTAAGCCAGAGTAACCAAATAGTTTAAATCCCAACCATTGTAATGGATGAAATATAAGCAGGCAGAGGCCAAAGGCTATGAAAAATACCGGTGTTATGAGATAAGAAATTAACTTCTGCATATTACAAAAATAAAAAACCGCTCTGTTAAGAGCGGCTTTTTTAATACTATTATTTTACACTTAAAAATTCTAGCAAAACTCGTCGTAAGCTTGTGCCAAGTTTTGAGCTATCATTTCAGCAGGTCTTCCTTCGATATGGTGACGTTCAATCATGTGAACTAACTCACCATCTTTGAATAGTGCCATTGAAGGTGATGATGGAGGAAAAGGAACCATTAGATTTCTTGCCGCGTTCACCGCTTCTGTATCAACACCAGCAAATACAGTAACTGCATAGTCTGGTTTTTTGTCATTCTGCAAGCTCATTTTGGCTGCAGGTCTTGCATTTGCTGCTGCACAACCACAAACAGAATTTACAACTACCAAAGTAGTTCCTTCTTTTTTGATGGCATTTGCTACTGCATCTGCTGTATATAATTCTTCAAATCCGGCAGAGGCCAGATCATCTCTCATTGGTTTTACTAATTCCGCAGGGTACATAATGTTATATTTTAATTAATCTATCACAAAGATAACCAATTAGTCGTAGAGGTGCTTCACACCTTAACTTTTCATTGGCCTTACTTTCTATCAGTAATATTTTATCTTTGGCGAAATTGAGAATACGAAATGATTAAATGGTTGGGAGCCTTAGTCGGCTTTTTTTTAAGAGGACTGTCTGGAGCGGTTTTAGGATTTTTTGCAGGCAGTATTATAGATGGTTTTTTTGGTAATAATAAAAGTAATGCACGCTCAGTCTTTCAAGATTATACAAGACCTAATGTATCGCCCGCAGATTTTGAATTGAATTTACTCTCATTATGTTCTATTGTTATAAAAGCAGACGGACAAGTGAGTCAAACTGAAATGGATTATGTGCGTCAGTACTTTGTTAGCACTTATGGTAAGGTTAAGGCTAATGCTATTTTTAGAAGCTTCAATGAAATTAATAAAAAGGGTGAAATATCTGCACAAAGAGTATGTGCATTTTTAGCCCAACGTACACGATATGAGGTTCGTTTGCAATTGCTGCACTTTTTATTCGGTATTGCACAAGCTGATGGTAACATTAGTAATCCTGAAATTCAAAAAATACGCGAAATTGCTGGCTACCTTCGAGTTTCATTAAATGAATTTGATAGTATTAAGGCTATGTTCGTTAAATCTGCGAATAACTCTTATAAAATATTGGATGTTCAAAAATCGGCTACCGATGCAGAGCTTAAAAAAGCTTATAGAGAAATGGCTAAAAAATATCATCCAGATCGCGTGAATACTCAAGATGAAGCTATTAAGAAGGGTGCCGAAGAAAAATTTAAACAAGTTCAGGAGGCATACGAGACTATTCAGAAAGAACGAGGTTTAAATTAATTGGAGACTTATAATAACTCTTATTATGCAAGAATTTTGGTTTTATATACAATTGGGCTTACATCATGTATTAGATGTCAATGCCTATGACCATATATTATTTTTATCTGCATTAGCACTTCCCTTTACATTTAAAAGCTGGAAGAATGTATTGCTTTTGGCAACGGTTTTTACAATCACCCATTGTTTGGCTTTAGTAATATCGGTATATGAAATAATGCTCATAGAAGCTAGTTGGATAGAATTTTTGATTCCGGTAACTATTTTATGTACTGCTATCTATAACTTAATGGATTATGAAGTGCAAAAAGGAACAAAGATCATATGGTTTCATGCTTTAGCAACAGGGTTTTTCGGATTAATACACGGCTTCGGATTTTCCAATTATTTTAAAATGATGATTATGGGCACCGATGAAAAGTTGGGGCCGTTATTCGGTTTTGCTGCTGGCATAGAAATTTCACAAGTGGTCATCGTTTTATTGGTTCTTGTGCTGGCTTATATTGTTCAAACAGTGTTTCATGTAAAACAAAGTTTGTTTGTAATTGTAGGTAGTATCTTAATAATGTTGATTACACTACCGTTATTATATCAAACATTTCCATTTTAAGATTGTTAAATTTAAGCCTAAGATATTGTCCTTGCCTTTCAAAGCAGGTACCTTAGTGCATTAAGCTTTTGAAAAGCTAGTAGTATGAAGAGAGAAAAACAATTGAAATACGACAGGGCCTATTTAAGAATGGCTCAAGAGTGGGGAAAATTATCTTCCTGCAAAAGAAAGCAAGTAGGAGCTATCATTGTTAAAAATAGAATGATAATTTCTGACGGTTATAATGGCACCCCTACCGGTTTTGAAAATTTTTGTGAAGATGATGAAGGTTATACAAAATGGTATGTCTTACATGCCGAAGCTAATGCGATTCTTAAGGTTGCAAGTTCTACCCAATCATGTCAAGGGGCTACGCTTTATATAACATTGTCGCCTTGTAGAGAATGTAGTAAGTTAATTCATCAGTCTGGCATTAAACGTGTAGTGTATCAAATCGGTTATAAGGATGATTCCGGATTAAAATTCTTGGAAAAGGCGGGAGTTGAATTAGAGCATATGCCAGAAATAAATGTTACTATCTAACGTTTGAACTAATGATGAACAATAAAAATAGGTTTTTAATGCCCTTAATAATCGCTTCTGCTATTGCGATTGGGTTTTTTATAGGCGGAAAACTTAGTTTTAATGATTCACCAGAAAGACTTTTCTCTACTAATTCTAAAAAGGATAAACTCAATAGACTTATTGATTACATCGATTATGAATATGTAGATGATGTCAACACAGATAGTATTGTTGATATCACTGTAAATAGTATTCTCGAAAAGCTTGATCCACATTCGGTATACATTTCAGAGAACGAAATGGATCGCGTGTCTGAAAACATGAAAGGTGATTTTGTAGGTATCGGTGTAAATTTCTATCCTTATAAGGATACGATTACCGTTATTAAAACAGTAAAAGATGGCCCTAGTTTTTTAAAAGGTATTTTACCTGGCGACCGTATATTAATGGCAGATAACGATACGTTGTATGGGAAAGATTTTCCAAATGAGATGATTGTCGAAAAGTTGAAAGGTAAAGAAGGTACCACGGTCAACCTTAAGGTATATAGAAAAGCAGAAAACAAAACATTCAATGTAAAGGTTAAACGTGGCGTAGTGCCATTAAAGAGTGTTGAAGCCTTCTATATGTTGACTAAAGATATAGGTTATATAAAGGTGAATCGTTTTGCCGAATCGACGTATAAGGAATTTAAAAACTCACTGGTTGATTTACAAAAAAGAGGAGCAAAAAAATTAGTTCTCGATTTACGCGATAATCCAGGTGGCTACTTAGGTATGGCCGAAGAGATGGCAGATGAGTTTTTAGAAGACGGTAAGCTTATATTGTTCACTAAAAATAAGAAAGGCAAAATAAATAAGAGTTTTGCTACAGATGAAGGTAGTTTTGAAGATAAACCTATCTATGTTCTTATAAATGAAAGGTCAGCATCTGCAAGTGAGATAGTGGCAGGTGCGTTACAAGACAATGATATCGGCACTATTGTAGGTCGTCGTTCATTCGGAAAGGGATTGGTTCAACGTGAAATGTCACTAGGTGATGGGTCGGCTGTACGTTTAACAGTTTCACGATATTACACACCCACGGGGCGTAGTATTCAAAGAACATATGCCAACGGAACTAAAGATTACTATCAACGCTTTACAGACAGATTTCATAGCGGTGAGATGGTTTCGGTAGACAGTATTAAAGTAGCAGATTCTCTAAAATTCGTGACCCCTAAAGGAAAAGTTGTTTATGGCGGAGGCGGAATAATCCCCGATGTTTTTGTGCCTATAGGAAGTAATGAAGAAGAGGCTGTAGAGAGTATGGATAATTCCGGTTACTTATCCTTTTTTGTGTTTGAACACTTAGAAGAGGATCGCGATAGGTATGCTAACTATTCTCAAGAAGAGTATGTAAATGACTTTAAAGTTGATGATATACTTTTTGAGAAATTCGTAGAATATTCGGTTAAGAAGAATTTAAGGATGAATTTCTATGACCATGAGAAAAGCATAAAACAGTTTTTAAAGGCAAGCATTGCCGAGCAATTGTTCAATACCAATATTCACGCGAAGATTAAGGCCGATGAAGACCCTATGCTTAAGAAAGTGTTAGAGTTAGATAGTAATGTAATGAAACAACATGAATCTAGCCTAATTAAAGCTAATGATTAATCCTTATTTAATTTGTCTTGAATCTTTTTGCTGGTCACAAAAACCAAAAGAAGTATAATGGCACATAAAGAAGCCATAATGCCAACGAGTGCAATGGTACTATCTTTCTCAAAGGGATTGGCAAAATCTACCATCGTTACGTTATAGGCAATTAAAGCTATTGCAATAGCTATGAAGAAAATTGATATTGTCTTACTCATAAACTAGTTTTTTATAAAGTTACAACCTTCTTCTTTCCTAGAAAAGCTGGTTGATATTAGCTGCGAATAATTTTACCGCAATTGCCATTAGAATAACCCCAAATACTTTTCGAATAACATTAACACCGCCTGATCCTAACATTTTTTCAATCTTAACAGATGATTTAAGAACTATAAAAACGAAAATGATGTTTACTATAATTGCCACTATAATATTTTCTACATAGTATTCAGCTCTTAATGAAAGTAAAGAGGTAAGAGTACCTGCTCCGGCAATTAACGGGAAAGCAATGGGTACAATAGATGCACTCTCGGGTTCATCGTCTCTATATAAAGATATACCTAATATCATTTCTATAGCTAAGAAAAATATAATGAACGCACCAGCAACTGCAAATGAGTTTACATCAATACCTATAAGATTTAAAATTTCCTCTCCAAGAAACAAAAAGGCAACCATAATAATTGCGGCAACAATAGATGCTTTTTCAGATTGAATATGGCCTACCTTATTTCTAAGACCAATAATAATGGGAATACTCCCTAATATATCAATTACTGCAAAGAGCACCATACTTGCTGTAATTATTTCCCTAAAATTAAAATGAAACTCCATGTTGAAATTTTTTGCAAATTTACGTTTATAAATTTCGACTTGAATGGTTATTCTTAAAATATTCTAAGTTCAATACTTTTTAAAAAATGTATCTTGCGGCCTTTAAATTAGACCATGTTTCAATTAGGAAAAACTATCGTATCAGAAGAAATCATCGAGAATGATTTTGTTTGTAATCTTAGCGCCTGTAAAGGTGGTTGCTGTGTAGATGGCGAAGCTGGTGCGCCAGTAGAGGATTCTGAAACAGAGATTATGGTTGATATTTATGCTAAAGTAAAACCCTTTTTACGACCAGAAGGCATAAAGGTTATTGAAGAACACGGTGCATTTGTAAAAGGCGAAGATGGTGAGTGGGAAACTCCATTAGTTAATGGTAGTGAATGTGCATACGTAATATTTGATGAGCGAAAAATTGCTAAATGTGGTATCGAAGAAGCGTATAATCAAGGTAAAATAAAATGGAAGAAACCTGTTTCATGTCATTTGTACCCGGTAAGGGTTAAAGAGTATACCGAGTTAACTGCTGTAAATTATCATAAATGGCAAATTTGTGACCCTGCTTGTTCATTGGGTGAAGAATTAAAAGTTCCGGTTTACAAATTCGTAAAAGATGGTTTAATTCGAAAATTTGGTGAAGATTGGTACCAGGAGTTAGAAGAGGTGGCAAAAGACCATATTAAATAGTTGGTATATAAATAACTATTTGGGTACCAATTGGGTTAGTGTCATCATCGAATTTATCTATGATTTCAACATGAAAATAATTCTCGTAATCTCGAGAAAAATTTGCTAATCGCTCTTTAGTTATATCTATACCGACCGATTTTCTTTTTAGAACCTTACTATCTTTAATCTTTTCAGCAGCATCTCGTCCTACTCCGTTATCGGTGATGATTATTTCTATAAAACCGTTTTTTCCTTTTTTGATTTCTAAGTCAATATTTTTTGGACCGTCTTTAGATGATAATCCGTGCCATAAAGCATTTTCTAAAAATGGCTGTAAAATTAAAGAGGGTATCTTAATATTGTGTGTGTTAATACCATCTTTTACATAAACATTAAAATTAATTTCGTTCGAAAATCGAATGTTTTCAATGTTCATATATAGGGTAACCGTTTCTAATTCTTCCGCTAATGATATTTCTCTTTGTGAAGAAGCTTCAAGTATTTTACGAACAAGTTTCGAAAATTTATTTAGATAATGAACGGCGTTCTTTTTCTCATTATTTATTATATATAACTTAATAGAATTTAAAGAATTGAAGAGAAAATGAGGATTCATTTGACTTCTTAACATACTTTGCTCTAAAGTCAATAATTTTTTTTCAGCATTTAACTGACTTTGTCTATAAAGAATATAAAGTATACCTATTAACAGTATTAAGAAGATTGCAATAACGATTAAAATTGTTCTGTTTTTTCTAAGCTTCAAACGAACAGATTCATTTTCTTCTGAGAGTCTTTGAAGTTGATTGGCCTTTATTTGAGATTCATATCTCAAAATCATATCATTTACATATCTTAAATTTAGGGAGTTTGTAATGCGCTCTTCATATTTTTTAAACTCTTTATAATAACCCATGCCTTTCTCATAATCATCTCGCTTAATCCAGAGTTCGGATAAAAACTTATTTGCTTCGGCGATTTCAGCATTTAAATCATAGGTTTTAGCCAAATCAAGCCCAGCTTTTAAGTTTGTTTCTGCTGCTTCGTAATCACCTAAATGTATCAACGCCCAACCAAGATTAATATAGATAATGGTAACTATTTCTTGGTCTCCTAAATCAATCGCCTTACTAAGGTTTGTTTTTAATATATTTATCGCTTCACTAATTTTTCCGTTGTGAACATAAACATGGGCAATGCTATAATTACAAATAATCTTCCCTTTTTCAGAATCAATAATTTCATAGTAAACTAATGATTTTCTGAAGTTTTGAAGTGCAGGTTCTAATTTTCCTTGAGCTTCATAGCACTCTCCTAAATTTTGATGATTAATTGCAAGGCCTTGTTTATTGTCTAATTCTTTTTCAAGAATCATTGACTTTTCAAATTTTTCTATGGCAAGATCATATTGTTCTAGCAATTGATAAATATTACCAATACTATTTAGCGAAACGTTTTTGCTTCGCTTTAGGTCAATGCTAGGGTTAGTCACTGTTTCAGCTAATTCAAGAGCTTCTTGGCCATAATCTAAAGCAAATTTAATAGCTTCCGTTTTCCTATATACAACACTAATCATATTAAGACTATAGACCCTAAATTCTATACTATTCGCATTAATGGCAATTTTAAGTCCATCTTGAAATAAATCTAATGCCTTCGGATATGAAGAAATGTCTCTATAAATTCTTCCTAAATGATTAAGTGCATAGGCCTGTCCATATAAATAACCTTTATCTTCTGAAATATTATCAACGTATCGTAGTAGGGTACTATCTTTTCTAAAATCTTTTAATACTTCATCAATTTCTTGATAAGTTATAGGGGCGACTGTTATTAGGCTATCGACCTTCTTTTTGAATGTTGAAGGTATTGTTTGAGAATAGTTGTATTGTATGAAAAATAGGGTGCTTAAAATACAAAATAGGTACTTAAGCCTGTTGCTGTGTGCTGTAATCTCAGAATTAGGTGTATGTATTCGTAGTGGGTTGAACATAAATGGGTTTACAACAAATCTAAAAAATCTGATTTCTTTTGTCTGGAAACCGGTATTTTATGGTTCGATTTTAGCACCACATAACCATCAGTTTTCAAAAATTCTTTTATTTTGTTAAGATTTATAATATAGGAATTATGAATCCTAAAAAAGGAGTCTGACGGTAATAATTCGTTTACTTCTTTTAATTTTTTGGTTAACACAATTTTCTGACCATCTGTTAAAAATATTGTACTATAATTCCCGTCAGATTCGGCGTATAAAATTTCGTCACTCTCAAGAAAAAGTAATTTTCCATCTGTATTAAGGGTTATACGTTTATGAATGGATCTTGAGTTGAAATTGAGCATTGCCATCTCCAATTTTTCAACAGAGAAATTTTTATTGTTGAACTTTTTTATTTTGGCAATGGTGTCTTCAAGATCATCTGTGTCTATAGGTTTAAGCAAGTAATCTAAAGCCTCATTTTTAATGGCCTTTAGTGCGTATTGATTATATGCTGTAGTAATAACAACCGGAAAGTTTTTATTGGTAAGCTTTTGTATGAATTGAAACCCATCCATAGTAGGCATTTCAATATCTAGAAAAAGACAGTCAGGAGTGTTTTTTTCTAGATATTCTAAAGCATCATGTGGGTTGGTGAAAGAGGCTATAACATTGATTTCATCACTGAAATTTGTGAGCTCCCAAGTTAAACTTTGCAATGCCTTTATTTCATCATCAACAATTACGGCTTGTAGCATATTAAAAATGTATCAAGTTAGAAAGTTATGAATAATTAAGGGGTTCACTAGCACTAAAGAATAATTTTGTATCAATGGATGCAATTCTCGTATAATCGGTTGAAAAAGTGATAATGCTGTCGAAATCCTCTTAGCTTATCATACTTGAAAGAAAAGGACTACAAATTTAGCAAAGTATAGTTCTCTTTAAATTTTGCATAGCCCGTTTACACAAAAAAGAAGACAGGTTATACAATAGTAACGTAGCTTTTTCCATCTTAATCTACCTTTATGAAACAAGTTAGAATTAGTTTAAACCTAATTAACATGAAAAAATGTAGCATAATGTTTGCCTTATTTATAGTGTTCTTAGTGATTGCTTCTAAAGTTTTGAAAGCTGATAATGAATTAAACAAAAATTTAGTAGTCGAAAATAAACTTAAGGGGCAACAGATTATTCGACCATGAATATTTTTTACGTCAACAAGTAATCCATGATTCCAATAGTGAGGAAGTCTCTAAAATTATTTTTTTTCGGTTTTATACCGCTGTTTCTTCTTTCTAGTGGTTCTAAACCTACTGTGGACTATTCTGCTCTAAAGAGTGGGTCGTGTAAGTTTAATGTTACTGGTAAATATAATTTAAGTATTGAGGGGGTTGCAACCTTTCAAAACATTGTGGATGAAGATGAACTAGGTAATAGGCGCAACAAGCTTATGCTGAATTTTGTGCCAAATGGTAATGTTGAAGTACAAACAATTGAATTTGTCATTGCCCAGAATGAAATGCTTACAGGGTTTTATAGAATTAAAACATTGAATGGCTTTATTAATGGTTTTGATGGTGTATATGGTTTTGCTGATATTTCTGGAGCGAACGAACTTCCCTTTTTTATAAAAACAGGTGGAGTTAGAATTCATGAAAGCTATGAAGATGCTATTAATGGTAGTCTAGAGGTACAATTTAAAAATGCAAATGGAGAATCTTTGAATATCAAAGGTTCTTTTAGTGCTGATATTAAAATATAATAGTAAAAACTTAAGTACGGTTCTTTATAAAATAGTGTATGTTATTTTATTTCTGATGTTTTGAGCGCCAATATAAGTAAGGTTACGGCTTATCCGTATAATTACAGTCTAAGAAAAGGTTTCGGGGGAACTACCTTTATTAGTCTTGGTGGGCATTTTTCATAATATGAGCATCAGAGGGGCCGTACATTTTTTATCTACTCTTCCATATTCCTAATTTTATTTCAGTTAACATTAATAAACCACCAAGTATGATTTTTTATACTTTTTGGTTTATAATTGTTTTGTTCAATATTTAAAAAAGTTACTCCAATTAATCGAGTAGTCTTAGGGCAATGAACATCACTTGTGAGCCTAGATTTCAACATTTTGTGTTAAAAACTTTGTTGCCTAAATGCTAAAACATGCTTTAAAAATTGAATGCAATTTTGAATCTTTGTTAGTCCCTACAAGAAGGTAGAATTCATCTTCTTTACAACTAATTTTTTAAAATATATTATATGTCCACAGCCCTAGAGCCTATTTTGGAAGAAAATGCAGACCGATTTGTTATATTCCCTATAAAACATCATGATTTATGGGATTGGTACAAAAAATGTGAAGCTTGTTTCTGGACAGCAGAAGAAATCGATTTAAGTGAAGACTTAAATGACTGGAATAATAAGTTGAATGATGATGAGCGGTACTTTGTTAAACACATACTTGCTTTTTTTGCCGCATCTGACGGAATCGTAAATGAAAATCTGGCTGAAAATTTTGTAAGTGAAGTACAATATGCTGAGGCCAAGTTTTTCTACGGGTTTCAGATAATGATGGAAAATATACATTCAGAAACATATTCTTTATTAATCGATACCTATGTGAAGGACGAGAAAGAAAAGAATATACTTTTTAAGGCTTTGGAGAATTTCCCTGCAATTAAGAAAAAAGCTGACTGGGCCTTAAACTGGATAGAGTCCCCTAGTTTTGCAGAGCGCCTAATTGCCTTTGCAGCTGTTGAAGGTATTTTCTTTTCAGGAGCTTTCTGTTCAATTTTCTGGTTGAAGAAAAGAGGTCTAATGCCTGGTTTAACGTTTTCTAATGAGTTAATCTCTAGGGATGAGGGGATGCATTGTGACTACGCGGTACATTTACACAACAAACATTTAATTAATAAGGTGCCAAAGGAGAGAATCACTGCGATTTTGACCGATGCACTTGATATTGAACGTGAATTTATTACGGAATCATTACCAGCAAGTTTAATTGGAATGAATTCTAAATTGATGACACAGTACTTAGAGTTTGTTACTGATAGACTTCTTGTAGAACTTGAGTGTGATAGGGTTTATAATACGACAAACCCGTTCGATTTTATGGATATGATTTCGCTTCAAGGAAAAACAAACTTCTTTGAGAAAAGAGTTGCAGAATATCAGAAGGCAGGGGTAATGAATAATGATGAAGAAGCTCAGAAAATCAGCTTTGATGCTGATTTTTAAATAAATTAAAAGTAAACCTCCTTGCTACAAAGTAAGGAGGTTTTTATGCTCAAGTTATAATATGTTAAATAATTAACATATTGAAAATAATTAAGTAATTAATTCTAAAACAATTGTAGCCAAATGTATGTAGTTAAAAGAGATGGAAGAAAGGAATTGATCATGTTCGACAAGATCACCGCAAGAGTACGAAAATTATGCTATGGCCTTAATGGGCTTGTAGACCCTTTGAAAGTGGCTATGCGTGTTATTGAAGGTCTTTATGACGGGGTTACGACCTCAGAATTGGATAATCTTGCTGCAGAAATAGCTGCAACAATGACGACGACACACCCAGACTACGCAAAATTAGCAGCTCGTATTTCTGTTTCTAATTTACATAAGAATACAAAGAAGTCGTTTTCTGAAACTATGGAAGACCTTTACTTGTACGTTAATCCAAGAACGGGTAAAAAAGCACCACTATTATCAGACGAGGTGCACAAGGTGATAGCAGATAATGCAGAGCTTTTAGATTCTACAATTATTTACAACCGAGATTTTGGCTACGACTACTTCGGTTTTAAAACATTAGAACGCTCATACTTGTTAAAGTTAAACGGTAAAATTGCTGAGCGTCCGCAACATATGTTAATGCGTGTTTCTGTTGGTATCCACTTAAATGATTTGGATTCAGCAATAGAAACATATGAGTTGATGTCTAAGAAATACTTTACTCACGCTACACCAACATTATTTAATTCGGGTACACCAAAACCTCAAATGTCATCATGTTTTCTTTTAGCTATGAAAGATGATAGTATTGATGGTATTTATGATACTTTGAAACAAACGGCTAAGATTTCTCAATCTGCGGGTGGTATTGGTCTTTCTATACATAATGTTAGGGCTACAGGTTCGTACATTGCGGGTACTAATGGTACATCTAATGGTATTGTTCCAATGCTACAGGTATTTAATGATACCGCACGTTACGTGGATCAAGGTGGCGGAAAGCGTAA
>CAXBIJ010000002.1:0-30247 GCA_963975675.1 uncultured Maribacter sp.
TCATCTGACGAGGCAAATAAATTACCTGCATCTTCTTCTGCATAACCGGCTCCTTCTTTCACAATTCGCGCTTGGTGTACCAAACCACCTGTTGGCTCGCAAACAAATGCAATAGTGTTCCAGTATGAATTTGGATATGCTCTTGCGGTGTAAAAATGGTGACCAGCTGCTGCAGTAAATCCTCCAAAGACATCTACCTGTCTAACATTCGGAGTAATAGCCTGCATAGCATAATGACTATCAATTTTCGCACTACCATCAGTACCTATACCCTTTACATTTTCAAAATTAGCATTAGGTATACCTACAAATACACTATGGGTATTATTAGCGGTGGATGCAAAAATGGAATTATCCTCTGTTAGCCCTAACCCCCATGTATTGTTACTGGTATTTGCTACCACTTCAAATGTCTTACGCTTAAGATTAAAACGATATACATTCTGATTGAATTTAAACCCTTGACCAAAAATGTTTCCTTCAAAGCCAGAATATCCTACAACGCCGTACAAATTATTATCGATACCATATTGAAGGTTAGATGGCCCTGCATGAGTATCAAACGTACCCCAACCATCAATTAAAATCTCTTTTACATCTGCCTTATCATCGCCATTAGTATCCTTTAGAAAAATAAAATGTGGCGCTTGAGAAACCACAATACCACCATCATAAAAGACAAAACTTGTAGGTATATTCAATTGATCTGCAAAGACCGTAACCTTATCAGCCTTACCATCACCATCGGTATCTTCTAGAATCTTTATCTTATCATCACCAATACTATTATCGTTACGAACGGTATTAGGGTAATCGACAGTTTCAATAACCCAAAGCCTACCTTTTTCATCCCAATTCATAGCAATGGGGTTTATAATATCGGGCTCAGAAGCAAACAATTCCACATCAAAACCGGCCGGTACTTGTATCAGTTTCTTAGATTCTGTAGGCGATAATGGCAATTGATATTTTGGTGCCGGATCTCGTTTTTCATAGTTCGGTATATTCGCGCGCTCTTCATATTTTAGGGTAGGCATATTGACCATAAATGCTTCCCAATTCTTTTTAACTTGGTCGTCAACTGCCCAAAGTATACCTTGTTTTACTAATTCTTGAAATCCTTTATTACTCCATGTACGCTCATCATGGCCATAGGCTGTATAAAAAACTTTTCCTTCGCCTACTTCTTTAACCCAACTCCAAGGTTCTCTATGGTCACCCTCTACACGTTCCATCAATACAGTAATATCATCAGCTATTTTAACATGTACATAAGTTTCGTCCCACGTTTCAAAAGGTTTTAATTTTTTGGTAATTGTATGTTCTTTGTTTGTGATTTCTGCAGTGAAGGTTCCCGTCTCGTGGCTCATAAATTGCGCTCCGACCAAATCTATATACTCGGGCGAATTCTTAAAACAGAAACTTGCGGAGTGTATAGGAATAAATGCCTTTCCCTCTTTTACGAAGTTTAGCAATGCTTTTTCTTCAGACGTACTAATTTCCTCATGATTGGCATAAACAATAAGACCATCGTACAAGGCTAGATTTTCCGCATTCAAATCAGATGGCTTTTCTGTGTAGGTTATATTGATGCCGTCTTTGGTTAATGCCGATGCTAAAATGGGAAAATATGCCCTAGAATTATGGTGTTCAATTTCATGCCCTAAGAACAAAAGTTCTATTCTACGAGGGGCATCGTCTAAACGTTCTTTTTTAGCTGGCGAACATGCTGCAAAAAAGAGAAGAAGCAAGGTGATTTTGATAAATGTTTGGTTGAGTTTCATAAAGTGGGTTGTTTTCTACTCTCAATATTACTAAAAATAGCCCCTTTAAAATCACTCTCAATTATCACATACTGACTGTATTTTATCATTTGATTGTAAATTATGGACAATATTCGATAAATTAGTATGTAATTGGTTTATAAAACCTGCATCAAACTCGATTACCTGCCATGAAATCTGCACTACAAAAATCACCTATACCTGAAAATCGCGCTTATCTAGCAAAATTTTTAAACGAACCAGTATTTGACCCACATTGGCATTTTCATTCAGAGCATCAATTATTTCTAGTGCAAAAAGGTAGTGGCACCCGTTTTATAGGTGATAGTGTAAAGCCTTTTAAAGCGGGAGACATCACTTTTACCGGTCCTAATTTACCGCACATGTGGCGTAGTGAAAATGAGCAAGAACAGGAAAAAAATATTGCTTGGTCTGAAGGGGTCGTTATTTATTTTCATGAAGATTTTCTAGGCGAAAACCTTTTGCATAAAGATGAAGCCATACGGTTGCGGCAGGTATTTCACAAGAGCCTTAGAGGAATGGAATTTACTGAGCAAACAGCTCTAACGCTAAAAGAACTGATGTTAGAACTTATTCATATGGATGGGTTTGATGGTATTCTACAATTACTAAAAATATTAGATTTCATAAGCCGAACTAAAGAATATACGCTGCTTGCAAGCCCTGGCTACACCAATACCTTACGCGAAGCTGATACCGAACGTATGTTTAAAGTATACGCGTATGTGATGAAGAATTTTAAAAGAAAAATGTCTCTTTTAGAATTGGCGCAATTGACCAATATGACGCCTACTTCTTTTAGTCGTTATTTTAAATTGCACGCGAATAAATCGTTTTCTGAGTTTGTAAGCGAAATTCGCATTGGCCATGCCTGTAAATTACTCATAGAGCAAAAAATGAATGTTTCTCAGGCCTGTTATGAAAGCGGATTTCAAACCCTGTCTAATTTCAACAAGCAGTTTAAGACCATTACCCAACGAACTCCCCTAGCCTATAAAAAAGAATATGAGGTGTATTAGAAAATTTTCACAAAGAATCTCACGGAATTTCAACATTCGCAAAGCTTCTTGGGAGGACTTTGGTATATACTTGTGTGGTTTTAATAGAATCATGGCCTAATTGTCTTGTATGAACCTCATATCTGTACCAGCTTCTAATAAATGTGTTACATAACTATGGCGTAGCCCATGTATACCGATATTTTTTTTGATTCCTGCTTTATTAATTGCTTTCTTAAAAACACTCTGTACGCTACCCTTTGAATATTGACCACCAAATTTTTAATTTGGTTATATTTAGAAAAGTAAAAATTCGTATCTCTGTTAATTCGAAAAGTATATTTCTTAATTACAAGCTATGTTTCATACACAAACCCTTGTGCTTCATTATAACCTACCACTAATCAATGATAAAATTCTTTAGAAAAATTAGACAACGATTGCTAACTGAAAATAAATTTAGTAAATATTTAATTTATGCAATCGGAGAAATCATACTTGTGGTAATTGGGATTTTAATTGCGATACAAATTAACAACTGGAACGAACAAAGGAAAGTTAACGTAGAAATCTTGAAAACTTTAACTGAGATTCGCAGTAATCTAATTAGCGATAGTCTAGGCATTAGTGAAACTCGAATCTTAAAGTTAAAGGATATTAATATCCAGTACACAGTCATCCATGAATTAGAAAGTGGAAATATTCCATATGACTCAATCGAGTATCATCTTGGAAGAGTGATGATAGCCAGACGAATAATTCTCGTCGACAATGGTTATCAATTGATGAAGAAATTCGGATTAGAGCAATTAAATAATCAAGAACTCAGAACTGAATTGATAAACTACTATACGAATTCTACAAAAAAGATAACTGGAGATACTGCAGATGACGAATTTGAATTCAGTTCAATATACCTTCCCTATGTTCGCAATCATTTTCTTGATTATAATTGGAGTAAACGTGGAGTACCCGCAGATTATGAGCATCTTAAGTCAAACCAATATTTTCTTACTTCGCTCAAAGCAAATATCAATAACCAACAAAGTACATTAGAAGCATTGCTGAATGGGTCAAGGAAAATTCAGGAGATTCTTCCCATGCTTAACGAAACAATATTAGCATACGAATAAGACATTTATTAAAATTTACAATTTAAGACTTTGGACTTTGGACTTTGGACTTTGGACTTTGGACTTTGGACTTTGGACTTTATGGACTTTATGGACTTTATGGACTTTATGAACTTATATATAAAAATAAATAACGAAAGCACAACACCATGTTTAATTAACCCGTCCGAACGTATCGTACGGTATGGGCAGGTTGCTTGGTCACTGCCAACTTACGAACATTCATGCGGAATATTCTATCTGTGATTTATTGGCTAAATTAGATGCTTAACCTCGCAACTAACCATACACGAACACGTTACGCTTCATTATAACCAACCACTAACCAATGATAAAATTCTTTAGAAAAATTAGACAAAAGTTACTCTCTGAAAATAAATTCAGTAAGTATCTGATTTATGCCATTGGTGAAATTATTTTAGTTGTAATCGGAATTTTAATTGCTTTACAAATAAATCAGAATGCTGAAAACAAGAAAACCGACAAAACCAGACACGACTATTACATTCAGTTATTAGAAGATTTAAATAATGACAGGCAATTTGTAAATGAAACTATCGCACATTTTCAATCTGATCAGGATGCTTATAATGAGTATCTAAAAACATATGAAAATACTGAATTATCTCCTAAACAAGTCTATGAGCATTTGATGAGCCTTAGCATATATTCTACAACCTTGTCATTCAATTCAAATACTATTGAATCTTTACGTAGTAGTGGTGAAATTATTTTATTTCCTTTAAGCATTAGAAACAAGCTTATTAATCTGCTTCGATTTCAAGATAATATATTAAAGAATGTTCAATTAAATGATACAGGTAAAAACAATATGGTACAAGAGTTGGGTATTTATAGAGGTGCATCAACATTGGATAGCAGACTTGAAAAACAACCTAAACTAAAGTCCTATTTAGAGTTTGATGAAAATATTCCGCAAATTATATTAGGACTAGATGCCGTTGTAAAATGGAAAAATTATTCAGAAAACTCTTCAATGACTCAATTAAAATTAATTCTCAAGGAAATCGAAGCGGTTATCAATTTAATTGAATTGGAAATAAAATAAATAACGAAAGCACAACAATGGCTATAAGTAATTGCTTGTTCTCACCTACTTTGGTAATTCCGCAGGAATTTCCAAAGTAGGTGTTTACCGGCAAAGTTAAATACTAACTCACCAAACTACTCATAACCAAGACCGTTGTAAAACATTAAAAATCAAACATTTTGAATAGAATATTTACATTTTTTTTAGTAATTCTAATTAGTTCTCCATCTTACGGACAAAAACCTAGAGCAAGAGATTTAGGAGTTCCTTTTGATGGTGAAACTGGTAAGTTGAACACCATAACAGATGTAAAAGGAGTTGAAGTTGGTTATAGCACTATTATTTCTGGAAACGGTAATAATGTTCTTGGGAAAGGACCTATTAGAACAGGTGTTACAGCAATATTTCCACGAGGAAAAGCCAAGAAGTTTAGTCCTGTTTATGCCAATTGGTACAGTTTAAATGGCAATGGTGAAATGACTGGAACAACTTGGGTTACGGAATCAGGATTTCTTGAAACACCAATTATGATTACTAACACAAATAGCGTTGGTGTTGTTAGAGATGCAGTTTTAAAATGGTATGTCGATACAGATTGGTACAAAGGCGAAAGTTGGTGGTACACCTATCCTGTGGTTGCCGAAACTTATGATGGGTTCTTAAATGACATCTATGGTTTTCATGTCAAAGAAGAGCATGTTTTAGAAGCTATAAATAATGCCTCAATTGGTAAAATCGCTGAAGGGAATGTTGGTGGAGGAACAGGAATGATGTGTTTAGGTTTTAAGGGAGGAACAGGAACTTCATCAAGATTAGTAAAAATTAAAGACAGTACATATACAGTTGGAGCAATTGTACAATCTAATTTTGGAGGCAAAAATAACTTTACAGTTGCTGGTGTTCCTGTTGGCAGAGAGTTAAAAGACACCTTAAACTATAAGTTTAATGCGCCACCGAAATCAAGGAGACAAGAAGGAGACGGTTCAATTATTGTTATTATAGCAACAGACGCTCCATTTTTACCACACCAACTCAAGAGAATTGCACAACGAGTACCTTTAGGAATTGGAATTGTTGGTGGTCGTGGAAGTAATGGTTCAGGAGACATTTTCTTAGCCTTTTCAACTGCTAATGAAAATGCATTTAATAGAGATGAAATAACTGCAATAGAAACATTTTCTAATGATTTAATGACGCCATTTTTTGACGCAACAGTACAAGCGGTTGAAGAAGCCATTATCAATGCAATGGTTGCAGCTGAAACTATGGAAGGTATAAATGAAAATAAGGCTTATGCTTTACCTCACGATTTACTCATTGAAACACTCAAAAAATATAATCGAATAAAAGAATAACGTGGCACAAAAAAGAACTGAGGTAAAAACCACGCAGCTTAGGTTATACAAAAACGTTGGCATTAATACCAGAAAATGAAAAACTTACTATTAATTGTATTCTTTTTACTCGCATTAGTATCATGTCAAACTTCTAATAAGATAGAAGACGTTGTAGTTATTGGTGGTGGCCTAATGGGAAGTTCTACAGCTTGGGAACTATCAAAATATAATCAAAATGTTTTATTGATTGAACAACAAGATTCTATATATACATTTGGTTCAAGTTTTGGCGAAGCTCGAATTTCAAGAAGTCTAGGTCCGAAGGATAATATATTTTCATACCTACAGCAAACATCGGTTAGTGAAACACAAAACTTGATTGATTTCTTAAACGAGGCACAAGAGGATGTCATGCATAAAATGGAAGACATCTACACAACATCGCCTGTTACCTACATTTATTACAAGACCCATCAGCAAGAGGTAAATGACCTTTTGTATGAACAAACAGACCGCTATGAATATGCGTCAAATGCTACCGAAGCAAGAGACAAATTTGACATGAACATTCCAGACACTACAATGGTCATAAGAGAGTTTAAGCAATTCTCTGGCACGCTTAATCCGAGAATATTAATTAAAAAACTCCATGCTGGAATATTGAAATCAGGAAATAGAATTAACTATAATGAAAAAGTCACGGGTTTAAAAAAGCAAAATGGAAATTATGAGATTACTATAACAAATTCCAAGACTGGAGATGTAAAAACCATTTTAAGCAAGAAAGTTGTCGCCGCAGCTGGACCATACAATACAAAACTTGTAAAAGAAATTGCACCTTATTTTAGTGAGTTGATAACTCCAAAACGATTGTTTCTCTCATTTTTAAAAATAAAGTCAAGTAAATACTCCCTTCTAACTGATGAACAAAAAAGGAAGATTAAAGATTTCTACCCAGTTGCTAATCTGAATTCAGAAATATTTTATTCTATGATAGAGAAGTTTGACGAAGAAGATAAAACCTTATTAAAGGTTGGAGGGCATTTCTTAAGAACTGATATAGATGATTTGGAAAACGTATGGGCAAAGGAATTAACTGCATCAGAAATTCAATGGAGTAAGGAAAATACAGCCAATTATCTAGCTTTATTGAATTTACCCATAGAAATTTCTGATTTAGAATTTGTGAGAGGTTATTCATGTGTATACTCACTAACTTCATCTGAAATACCATATGTAACAACTATTTTAGATAATGGTGCTCAAGTGGATTCAAGTTTTGTTCTTATAGGAGGAATGTCTGGTGTTGGAGCAAAAGGTTCTCTAACTTACGGTCTCATTGCCGCAGATTTACTCTTGAATAAAACCGATAATTCGGCCATGTATCTAAAGACCAAAGCTGCTTTAGGAGTAGAGAGATTAAAGAAAGATTTAAATAAATAACATACTAATACCAACAATTTACCTGTCTACCGGTACGCAGTTATAATTCAAATTAATGAAGTCTCATAAGAGTCTCTCTATGGGTTCTGCCGAAATACTAAAGCGCACTGACATTTTGCTATCTTAGTTCTCAACAAAACGAAACCATACACAAACCGTTAGCACCAACATAAGAAATGCATAAAGATATTATTATAATTGGAGCTGGTTTATCTGGCATAGGAGCTGCCTGCCATTTGTCTCGAAAAAACCCTGAAAAAACCTATATTATTTTAGAAGCAAGAACAGAAGTTGGGGGCACTTGGAGTTTGTTTAAATATCCTGGTATTCGTTCTGATTCTGATATGTATACATTTGGGTATTCCTTTAAAACATGGGATGCACAAAAATCTTTTGCAGACGGACCATCAATTTTAAAATACATAAATGAAGCAGCTGACGAATATAAGGTGCGAAACCATATCCTCTACCAACAACGTGCTATTTCTTATAACTTCAGTTCAAAAGAAAATTTATGGACAGTAAGTACCATAAATTCGGTAACTGGTGAAGAAATGACTTATACGTGTCAATTCATTTTTGGCTGTAGTGGCTATTACAATTACTCCGAAGGCTACACTCCCGAATTTAAGAATCTAGCAAGTTTTAAAGGAAACATAATTCATCCCCAAAAATGGCCTGAAAATTTAGATGTCACCAATAAAAAAATAGTTGTAATTGGTAGTGGAGCAACTGCTGTAACCATTGTACCTGAACTTGCAAATGCTGAAACTGCACAGGTTACTATGTTGCAAAGATCACCAACGTATATTGCAGCGTTACCCAATAAAGATAAGATTGCAGCCCTATTGAAGCGTATATTTCCTAAAAAAGTAGCCTATAAACTTATCCGTTATAAAAATATTTCCTACTCTATTATCTTTTATAATCTTTGTAGACTCTATCCAGAAAGAATGAAGAATTTCATTCTAAAAGGAGCGAAAAAAGGTTTGGGTGACTTTCCAGTCGATCCTCATTTCATACCAAACTATAATCCATGGGAACAACGCTTTTGCATAGCTCCAAGTGGAGATTTTTTTAAAGCCATCAGGAAAGGGAAAGCATCGGTAGTTACAGACCATATTGATTGTTTTGTAGTCAATGGAATTTTATTAAAATCTGGAAAAATACTGGAAGCAGATATAGTCATAACTGCAACAGGGTTAGATTTAGTGGCATTTGGAGGTGTAAAATTTCAAATAGATTCAAAACCATTTGATGTTTCCAAATCATTTGTATACAAAGGTGTTATGTTAAGCAATCTTCCCAACTTCTTTGTTTTTGTTGGTTATACCAATGCGTCATGGACTTTAAAGAGTGACCTTACTAGTGAATATATTTCTCGAGTTTTGAGATATTTAGACAAGAATAATTACAAAGCTTTACAAGCAAGAGTGATTGAGAATAATTTACAACCAGAGTTACTACTTAACCTAAATTCTGGGTACATCAAGAGGGCAGCAAACATACTCCCAAGTCAAGGAAATAAAGCACCTTGGCGGGTATATCAAAATTATATTTTAGATTATAAAATGCTTCGTATAGATAAAGTTAAAGATAAAAGGCTATTGTTTTTTAAATAGGAAAGTAACAAAACATCACACTAAAAACATAGATGACTAAATTCAAACAAAACAATATTTCAATAAACTATGAAGTTTATGGAACTGGAAAACCGGTAATTCTACTTCACGGAGCAATTGTCGATTTCAACTATAACTTTGTTAAAACTGGTTGGGTTGAAACCTTGACGAAAAATGGATTTCAGGTTATTGGAATGGATTTCAGAGGATATGGAGAAAGTGATAAAAGTGATGATTCAAGCTTTTATGGAACGACAAACTTCTCAAATGATGTCATTAATTTAATTAATCATTTAGAATTGGAAGATGTATGCTTAATAGGATATTCAATGGGTACAGTAATCGCTCTTGATTTATTAGACAAACATCCTGAATATTTTTCGAAAGCAGTTTTGATAGCAACTGGGAATGGACTCATTGGAATTCCACCATTTATATTCGGAAACATTTTACCTGGACTTGCAAAAGTATTTTCACATGAAAGTTTTCCAAGCCATTTGCCAAGTCATATATCTGCGTATTGGAGTTTTCTAAATGAAATTGGATTAGACAGAAAATCTATGATAGCTTTTAGTCTAGCAAACTATCCACATCTTACACCAGAAAAGGCTGCTAAAATTGATATCCCGATTCTAATAATAAGTGGTGAAAAAGATTTAGTCCTTGGACAAGGAAAAAAAGTTGCAGAAACTTTACCGAAAGGCAAATATTTAGTAATTAAAGGTGCAAATCATTTTACATTGGCGGCTGAAAAAGAAACACATATGTCAACGCTTAACTTTTTACTATAAAACTAAAAACAACCATGGCAGGAGCTAACAACGTGCATAATTAATGGCATGTTCTCGCCTACCCAGGAAATTTTTTTAGGATTTTCTATTCAATTTTTATTTGCTAAATTAGGTGATAGCCAACGTAACTAACCATGCACAAAACCGTTGGCACCCATTAATTCAAAATCATATAAAGATGAAAGTTACAGCCGAAAAAAATGAAAAAGTTGCTAATATGATATTTGGATCCATCTACCCACTTTACCTGAATAGGTTGGAGAAGAATGGTAGAACAAAAGAAGAAATCAACCAAGTCATAGAATGGTTTACTGGTTTTGATAAAGATGATTTACAAGCACTAATTAAAGAGAAAGTAACTTTTAGTACATTTTTTCAAAAAGCAAAAATACATCCTAACGCACACTTGATTAAAGGAGTCGTTTGTGGTTATCGAATTGAAGAAATAGAAGATGAATTTGAATTGTATAAACAATGCAGACGTATGGAAAAGCTCATTGATGAATTGGCAAAAGGTCGTAAAATGGAAAAAATTTTACGAGAAGAAAAGAAATAAAGCTATCTAAATTGTATTAAAACACAGTTTAGCCAGAACATTAGGCGCAATTTATATAACCTATGAAATCAAAACAATTCATCAAAAACGGCGAAGGCGAGAATTACAATTACTCTCAAGACCATTGCTTTGTTAAACTGTCATCAAGAGACACTAATGGAGAATTATGCTTAACCGAAGACACCTTAAAACCAGGGTTTCATTTAAAGCGACATTACCATAAATTAATGACAGAAGTGTTCTACATGTTGGTTGGTGAAATGGAGCTTATTTTTGATGATGAAACAATACTTCTAAAAGAAGGTGATACAATTACAGTTCCACCAAACGTGTGGCATGAAGCAAAATGCAATTATGGTGGAAAAATGCTTACACTATTTAAAAATGGACAGTTTGATGTTTTTTTAGAAACACTTTCGAAAATGACCGAAGAGGATTTCTCAAATAAAGAATTAATGAAATCTGTCTCTAATAAATTTGACATTTATGAAGAATAAAATTGTGTACAACAAAGGCTAAAATTCATCGCTTGCGATTTTCTTAAATCTAAATTACCCTCGAAAAGCTATCTTTAAGTTCCACTGTACAGTTGTTAAAACGAATCACAGCAACGAACCTTAGCCCAACAGTTCGTTATGCCCAATTATAAAACCAAAAATATGTTCAAAAATTTAATTTTCATACTAACTATTTTATTTATTGGGTTCAATTCATCGGCACAAGATGAAAGTCTACCTGTTAAAAATTTAAAAAATCTTTATAAGAATAATCAAGAATTAAGGAAAACTGTTGACTTAATGCTAGAAAATGTACATGAACTACCTAATGGAAACCCAAACCCATGGAAAGACAAAAGCGTTGATGATTTATATGGTTTTTTAAACGACTGGTTCTATTTTCTTCCAAATACTCATAATGGATTGGATAGAATACTAAAATTCACCTTTCTCTATTACAAGAATCCTGATGGTATGAACTTCATTCTTAGCGAGCCAGGCCTAAGTTGGGCTAATTCATTCATCGAAGAACGTGGTAAATATATGGATAGTCCGGATTCAGCAAAAATAATTGAGGAATGGTTGTCAGATAATTCTCTAGGAAATGAAGACTTTGTATTGCCTGAAAATGGATTTAAATCTTTCAATGAATTTTTCACTAGAGACTTAAAACCAGGAACCCGACCTATTGATGATGCTACAGACAATGCCGTTCTTGTTTCGCCAGCTGATGGAATAATTAATATGATTGCCAATGAACTTGAATTGGACACTCAAATTCCAACAAAAGGTAGAATGACAATGAGTCTAAATTCTCTTCTTGATAATTCAAAATATGCCGAGAAATTTGTTGGAGGTACGGCAATGGCGGTTTTTCTAATGCCAGACAATTACCATCACTATCACTCACCTACAACTGGAAAAATAGTAGAATCTAAAGAAGACGTTGGAAACAGACTTTTTGGAATGCCTGATATGTTAGATATGATAAATAATGGCAATCCTGGATATAATAAAGATTATAGCGTCATTGAAAATTTCAGACATGGATATTTCATTATTGAAACAAAAAATTATGGTTTCATTGCCATGATACCTATCGGATTACAAACAGTAGGCTCTGTAGTATTTGAAAATAATTACAAGAAAATTAATAGTGATAATCCACAACAAATTTATAAAGGAGAAAAGCTTGGTTATTTTAAATATGGAGGTTCAACAGTGTTATTAATTTTCGAAAAAGGTAGACTGAATTCTTTGACTGTTGAACAAGGACAAAGAATAGGAAAATTAAAAAACTGAAGCAATAATTGATTAATTTCTACAGAAACATTAAAAAAAGTAACCTTAAAGAAGGTAAAACTGTAAATTATATAAAATGAAAAGACCAAATCTAATATTGATTATGATTTCAGTATGGTTCTCTGTACTAGTGAGTAATGCTCAAGAAGAAAACACTAAAACAGAATCCGTGAAAATTTACGGAAATTGTGGAATGTGTAAAAGCACAATCGAAAAAGCTGGAAATATGAAAAACCAAGCCAGTGTAGATTGGAACAAAGAAACCAAAATGGCGACTATTTCATTCGACAGTTTAAAAACTTCAAAAGAAGAAATTTTAAAACGCATTGCTCTTGCAGGTTATGACAGTGATATTTTTTTAGCACCGAACGACACCTATTTGAGCTTAGCAGCTTGTTGCCAATATGAAAGAGCTGAAAAAACAGAAGCAAAAACGGACGAAATGAATATGGTAATGGCGATAGAAACCAAAGACCATTCCATGCATTCTAACGAAATGACCAAAATGCAAGAAAAAAATCCACTTTCAACAGTTTTCGATACTTATTTTGCTGTAAAAGATGCTTTGGTAAAAACAGATGGTACTACTGCGTCAGCCAAAGCAACAGATATGCTTTCAGCAATTAATGAAGTGAAAATGGAAACCTTAAAAATAGACGTTCATATGGTTTGGATGAAAGTTTTAGAAAACCTAAAAGAAGATGTAACTACAATTTCACTTTCAAAAGACACAAAAACTCAAAGAGCTTCTTTTGATACACTTTCTGAATCTATTTATAAATTAATTAAAGTTTCGAAGCAAGAAACGCCAACATACTATCAACATTGCCCAATGGCTAATGAAGGACAAGGTGCAAACTGGTTAAGCAAAGAAGAAACAATTAAAAACCCTTATTACGGATCACAAATGTTAAGTTGTGGCAAAACAGTTGAAACCATTAAGGAATAAATAAAATGAAAAATCACATCAAATGGCTGGCAGTATTCCTTGGAATATTTTCAACACATATCTTTTTTGGGCAAAACATTGTTCACTACGATTTAACAATTACTGACACCATTGTAAACTTTTCAGGTAAAGAAAAAAGAGCGATTGCTGTAAACGGACAAATCCCCATGCCAACCTTAACTTTTACCGAAGGCGATATAGCGAAGATTGTAGTTCATAATAAGTTAAAAAAAAGTACTTCATTGCATTGGCACGGATTATTTCTTCCGAACAAAGAAGATGGAGTTCCTTATTTAACACAAATGCCAATTGAACCCAACGAAACTTTTACCTATACTTTCCCAATTATTCAAAGTGGAACACATTGGTACCACAGTCATAGCGGATTACAAGAACAACTCGGCATGTACGGTTCAATGGTTTTATTAAAGAAAAAAGACGATGCTACCTTTAGAAAAGGGATTGACGATTTACCAGAAGTTCCAATAATTTTAAGCGAATGGACAGATATTAAGCCTGAAAATGTACATCGCATGTTGCACAATGCAAACGATTGGTCTGCGATTAAAAAAGGAACTGTTCAAAGTTACTCCGAAGCCATAAAAGCAGGACATTTTAAAACCAAATTAGGCAACGAAATGAAACGTATGCTTGCAATGGATGTTAGCGATGTGTATTACGATAAGTTTTTAATTAATGGAAAAAACGAAAGTCAATTGTCGCAATTTAAAGCAGGTGAAAAAGTACGTTTGCGCATATCCAATGGTGGCGCATCTTCTTATTTTTGGTTGAGTTATGCTGGAGGAAAAATGACTGTTATCGCCAATGACGGAAATGATGTTGAACCAATTGAAGTAGATAGACTAATTATTGGAGTTTCTGAAACTTATGATGTTATCGTTACAATTGCTAATGATGATACTGCTTACGAATTTTTGGCAACACCAGAAGACCGAACAAAATCTGCCTCCATCTATATAGGAAATGGAAAAATTCAACTAAAAAGCAGAATGCCAAAACTGAAATATTTTGAAGGTATGAAGATGATGAATGGCATGATGAATATGGACGGAAGTATGGACGATATGGGAATGGATATGTCTTTACAACAAATGGATATGAACACAGTTATGTATCCAGAAATTACTGGAAATCCTGAAATGAAAATGGAGGGCGAAATGAATATGGCTGGCGAAATGAACCAATCTAATCATTCAATGAATCAAAGCCAAGACATATTAACTTTGAATTATGGAATGTTGAAAGCACCACATCCAACAACATTACCAAAAGATGCACCAGTAAGAGAATTGCGTTTTGAGCTGACTGGAAATATGAATCGTTACGTTTGGAGCATGGATAATAAAGTGCTTTCCGAAACCGATAAAATTCTAATTAAAAAAGGAGAAAATGTAAGAATTACACTTTACAATGGCTCGATGATGCGACATCCAATGCATCTTCACGGACACGATTTTAGAGTATTAAACGGTCAAGGAGAATTTGCTCCACTTAAAAACGTGTTAGATATTATGCCAATGGAAACTGACACTATTGAGTTTTTGGCAAATGCCGAAGGCGATTGGTTTTTTCATTGTCATATTTTATACCATATGATGGCCGGAATGAACCGCGTGTTTTCTTATGAGAAGCAAGCCGATAATCCATACTTACCAAATAAAAAATGGGCTTATAAAAAACTACAATCAGAAAGTAATCAGTTGCATTTAATGGCTGAAAACAACTTTGCAACAAACGGAAATGATGGCATGGTAATGTTACAAAACACACGCTGGAGTATTGGAACTGAATGGCGTTTAGGGTATCATGATGAACACGGTTACGAAACTGAAACACATATAGGGCGATATATAGGAAAAAACCAATGGTTTATGCCTTTTGTGGGTTTTGATTGGAGATACAGAAAACAAAATGGGGAAGTTGAAAAAAACCTTTTTGGACAGACAAATACTAAAGACCAAAGAGCCGTTTTGAGCTTGGGAGCTGAATATACATTACCAATGCTTGTAAAGTTACAAAGTGAAATATTTACTGATGGTAATGTGCGCTTTCAGTTAATGCGAGAAGACATCCCTATTTCACCAAGATTACGTTGGGCATTTATGGTAAATACTGATAAAGAATACATGACAGGGTTTAAATATATCGCAACCCGAAACATAGGAATTACAACCCATTACGATAGTGATATGGGTATTGGATTTGGAGCAATGTTAAACTATTAAATGAAAGAAATGCCATCAGATAACAACGTAAATAAGAAATAGCTATACTAGCGTAAGCCATAAGGTTTGCGCTTTTTTATTATCTTGAATTCATTGAAAAGAATGTAATTTTCTAATCCGTTATTTTTAAATTCAACCCTTTTGCTACAAGCTGAAAATCGAATTTTAAAATACCGAGGCAACTATTTGAACAGAATTTGCGTCTTTATAAATAGATACAATTTTGTACCTAGAAAGACTATACCAATATGTTAATAAACCAAAAAGTAAACATCAAAATCAAACTTGCTTCATTGTGGGCTTCTGTAACCTTCTGCTATTTATATGGAGATTATTTTGAATTATATACGCCCGATAAAGTAAACAGTTTAATTACAGGCGATAATATTATGGATAATCCAACCACATTATTACTAGCGTCAATAATTTTGGCGATTCCATCTGTAATGGTTGCAGCTTCCATTTTACTTGAGCCAAAAATTAACCGAATTCTTAATATGCTATTTGGAACATTATTTACGATAATGATGGTTTTTATAGGTATAAGCACTACTAAAGAATGGTACTTATTTTACGTGTTTTTAGCATTTTTAGAAAGTATTATTACCGCCCTAATTGTTTGGTATGCATGGAAATGGCCTAAAGAAAAACAAGAAGTTTAAATGGTCGGAAATTAATTTTAATTAAAGCCGGATAAATAGCTATTAGAATATGCAGAGAAGTCGATGTTAAGAAACTAATAGTGCCTGGTAAAGGCGAAGAAACACTTATTTATAAGTATTTGTTTAATGGATATGAAGAGTATACCTTTAACAGTTAAATAGTAAGGTTAAGTAAAACCCTTTGTAACATATTAAATGGAAACTATAAAGAATTTTTTAGAACTAGAGCTTGTTCATATAGGTGAGTATAAACTACAAGTCTATACCCTATTTACGGTCTTAGGAATTTATCTTATTACCAAATTGATATTATTCCTCATCAAGAAAACCATTTTTAGTAGAAAAAATAGCAAACTCGATGTCGGCGCCAGTTATGCTTTATTTCAAATCGTTAAATATATCGTTTGGGTAATTGCTATTGTCTTAATTTTAGAAACCTTAGGTGTTAAATTAACCGTGTTAATAGCAGGCTCTGCAGCCTTATTGGTTGGTGTCGGACTTGGATTACAGCAAACATTTAACGATATATTATCTGGTATTATATTGCTTTCTGAAAAGTCTATAAAAATAGAAGATGTTTTAGAAATGGATGGTGACATCGTGAAAATTCAAAGCATTGGACTACGAACTTCCAAAGCTTTAAATACAGATGATGTTTCTATTATTATTCCGAATTCATTGATTACTACTAATAAAGTAATTAACTGGAGCCATCAAGCTATGAAAGCGCGTTTTAGAATCGATGTTGGTGTTGCTTATGGCAGTGATGTCGACTTAGTAATTAAAGTACTTGAGGAAAGTGCATTTGAACATTCTGATGTATCTGACAGAGAAGCTACTGAAGCACGATTAGTAAATTTTGGGAATTCTTCACTAGACTTTCAAGTCTTATTTTTTAGTGAAAATATATTTAGAATAAGTAAAGTAAAAAGCGATATCCGAAGAACTATTAGTCAGAAATTTAATGAAAACAAAATAGCTATACCATTTCCTCAAATTGACCTACATTTTAAATCTAATTTTCCAGAAAATCAAAAGACTACATAAAAGTCAAAGGGAATAATAAAGATAATCTATTACATGGTTTAGCTGTTCTTACGATAAGAATAGGGCAAAAATGAGAGTAACAACTTATGTAAATGACGAAATATTGAACTAAAAAAAGTCCTTCTACAAGCTCAATCATCTATATAACCTATAACCCGTATGTTAAAAATGGAACCAAACGATAAGAAGAATACGCTTAAAATAGGAATGGCTCAAATCTCTCCGGTTTGGCTAAACAAACAAAAGACTATTGAAAAAATAAAAACATATATCAATAAAGCTGCTGTTGATAATTGTGAGCTTTTGGTTTTTGGCGAGGCATTATTACCGGGTTATCCGTTTTGGGTATCATTAACCGATAGTGCTAAATTTAATTCAACCACCCAAAAAGAAATACATGCGCATTATGTCAAGAATTCTATTCAAATAGAAGCTGGCGAACTTGATGAAATTTGCGCATTAGCGAAAGAGAATTCTATAGCCATTTATTTGGGCATTATGGAGCGTGCTAAAAACAGAGGTGGTCATAGTATTTACTGCTCGTTGGTATATATTGATGCTAATGGCGACATAAAATCGGTCCATAGAAAATTACAACCTACCTACGAAGAGCGCTTAACATGGGCACCAGGTGATGGTAACGGACTTAGAGTTCATGAGTTAAAAGATTTTTGTGTCGGCGGATTGAATTGCTGGGAAAACTGGATGCCATTATCAAGAACAGCTCTGTATGGCATGGGCGAAAATTTACATATTGCAGTTTGGCCAGGTTCTGATTACAACACGCTCGACATTACGAGGTTCATAGCTCGAGAATCTCGTTCGTTTGTTGTTTCTGTTTCAAGTTTGATGAAAATAGAAGATTTCCCTGCAGACACCCCACATCTTCAAAAAATACTTAAAAATGCCCCTGCCACAATGGCGAATGGTGGTTCTTGTATTGCTGGTCCGGATGGAGAGTGGATTATTCCGCCCGTTATAGATAAAGAAGGTCTAATAACTACTACCATTGATTTTAATCGAGTGCTAGAAGAAAGACATAACTTTGACCCTGTTGGCCATTATTCTAGACCAGATGTAACCAAACTTACGGTTAATAGAGAAAGACAATCAATTATTGATATTAAAGACTAGAGGCACAAAGAATATGCGATAATGATTTTGATAAAGTTTCTATACAAACACGTAATGTATTACCCTTCAGCATTTAACTCACGCATAATAGTTGCGAAAAGCTGATATGATTTAATACGGGCCTGCCCATCATAAATATTTGTTACCGCAATTAATTCATCTACCTGGGTGTCTGCAATAAATAGTTTTACTTGTTTTTTAACGGTCTCTTTACTTCCTATAAAGGAATACTTAAGCATTTGATGTACAGAAGGATTTTTGCTTAATTCACGTAATTCATTAGTCATTTCAGTTGGGGCTTGCATATACCCTCTTCTACCCGTCAATAAACCTATAATCATTCTATAAAGCGACGTTGAAATTCGTTCAGCCTCTTCATCGGTATCTGCAACAATAATATTGACGCCAGCTAAAGTATATGGCCTCTCTAATACTTCAGAAGGTTGAAATTCTTGATGATATATTTTTAGAGCATTCATTAAATGTGTCGTGGCAAAGTGACTTGCAAAAGCATACGGTAATCCTTTTTTAGCAGCAAGATGTGCGCTATCGGTACTTGAACCTAAAATGTATATCGGTACCTCTACCCCTTCTGCTACCGTAGCCCGAACTTTTGCACTGGCATTATCATTCGAAAAATAGTGTTGTATTTTTTGAACTTCCTCAGGAAAAGACATGGCAGCTTGGTAAAAATCTGACCGGATAGCTTTTGCAGTTTCTTGATCAGTACCAGGGGCTCGCCCTAAACCTAAATCTATTCGATTTGGATATAGAATACCCAAGGTGCCAAATTGTTCTGCTATAATTAATGAGGAATGATTAGGTAGCATTATACCCCCAGATCCTACACGAATCTTTTTAGTGCCTTCAGCAATTTTACCAATTAAAATAGATGTGGCGCTACTCCCAATAGCTACCGAATTATGATGCTCGGCCAACCAATAACGGGTATAACCTTCGACCTCTGCCGCTTGAGCTAGAGACAATGCATGATTAAAAGTATCTTTCAACGTGGTTCCTTGCGATACTATAGCAAGGTCAAGTATAGAATATTCAATTTGTTTTTTCAAGTTAAGTCATTTATATATTTAAAACTTTCAATATATTTTATAAAATATTACAGGTTTTTAAGTCGTAACGTATAGTTATCCCACACCTCATGATTAAGAGAATAATGATAATTTCGTCCAATCTTATGTTGATTTATTAATCCGGATTCTACCAGTTTTTTAATATGATGGCTGATAGAAGGCTGTGCTAAATCTAGTAAGTCACAAGCATGGGTACATTCTACTTTACCCTGATTCTTTTGCATGTACTGTAATATTTTTAATCGATTAACATCACTTAATGCTTTTGATATTTTCTCTACTTGTTTTAGTTCCATGATTATTTAAATACATTGATACATGCAAATGTATCAATAATTATAAACATAATATTGAAACATGAAGTGATTAGGATTAAATTAACCTATCTATTTCTAATTGATTGAAATGAGATAGCAAAACAGACTATAGTTTGTAACGTTCCCCTCATTCATTAATAAAAAAGTACTTCCCATATTTTAATGGATTAAAAACCTGCCCAAGTTGGAACTAACGCTTTAAAATGGCATAAAAATTTTGGCTAAAATTTAACCTATAATCCACATCATAAACACAACAATTCATCAGTGTATTTTGATAAAAGAAGTAAATTTGCGCTGACCTAAAAAATGAATAAAAACCAATGAATCTTACCATTGAAAACATACTTCTTGTTGGCTCTATACTCCTGTTCATCAGTATTATAGTAGGTAAGACTTCATATAAATTCGGCGTACCAACCTTAATTCTCTTTTTAGCCATAGGTATGCTTGCAGGGTCTGACGGTATTGGTGGTATTCAATTCGATGACCCTAAACTAGCCCAATTTATAGGTATTGTTTCTCTAAACTTTATTTTGTTTTCTGGTGGACTAGATACTAGCTGGAAAGCTGTTAAGCCTATTTTGAAAGAAGGCCTTGTTTTATCTACGCTAGGTGTCTTACTTACTGCCCTTACGCTAGGTACATTTGTGTCTTATGTAACCGATTTTACTATTTACGAAAGTATGCTATTGGGTTCAATTGTGTCCTCTACAGATGCGGCGGCTGTATTCTCTATTTTACGTTCAAAAAATTTAGCCTTAAAAAGTAATCTTAGACCAACTCTAGAGCTAGAAAGTGGAAGTAATGACCCAATGGCCTATGTGTTAACCATAGCTTTTCTAACCCTAGTCATTAATCAAGATTTAAGTATATTTTCCATCATACCTTTATTTTTACAGCAAATGATTTTGGGCGGTATCGGTGGCTTCGTTTTCGGTAAATTGAGTGAAATCATTATCAACAAAATTAAGCTCGGCTTCGAAGGCCTTTATCCTGTTCTAGTAATTTCGTTAATGTTCATTACATTTTCTGCTACAGATGCTGTTGGTGGTAACGGATTTCTTGCTATTTATATTTGTGCTGTTTATTTAGGTAATCAAGATTTAATTCACAAATCGACAATTTTAAAGATGTTCGATGGTATGGCTTGGTTAATGCAAATTGTACTGTTCCTTACATTGGGCTTATTGGTTTTTCCATCTCAAATAATACCTTTTATGGGTATTGGATTGCTCATTTCTATATTTCTTATTCTAATCGCCCGACCAGTTAGTGTATTCTTAAGTCTCATGTTTTTTAAAATGAAATTGAGAAGAAGATTCTATATTTCATGGGTTGGTCTGCGTGGTGCTGTGCCCATTGTATTTGCCACCTATCCCCTACTTGCAGGTATCGACAAAGCAAATATCATTTTCAGCATTGTATTTTTTATATCGGTTTCATCGGTTTTAATTCAGGGAACAACATTATCCATTTTTGCTAAGTGGTTAAATGTTGCCTTACCCGATGAAGTAAAGCCCATTGCAGAAAATGATAGGTACATATTAAATTTGCCCAAATCGGAAATGGAAGAAGTTTCGATACCTTTGGGTAGTTATGCCGTTAATAAACGGATTATTGATTTGCATTTTCCGAGGTCTGCATTCATTGTTATGATTAAACGAAATAATAAATACGTTCGACCTGGCGGATCAACAGTAATTGAAGCCGACGATGTATTGGTTCTCTTGTTAGATAATGAAGATAGCTTGAAAGAAGTTAAAGGCATACTCGACCAAGGTGTTGTTGTGTAATATGAAAATTACGAGCCACATATTCAGGGTTCTTCTACTCGTTGCCATTTATGGTTTCGGGGTATATAGTTCTGCCAATATATTACCGTTATCTAATGAGGTTACGGTTGGCCAAAACAAAGAGCAGAAGGCATATTTTACTGCCTCAACTAAGATTCTATCGCCTCATTCACAGCAGTCGGAGATTTCAATATCTGATGTAACTGAGTACGCTACTCCGAATTTTAAACTGCCTTACCCTAGTGTTTCATTAAGCTTAATATCTAATGAGGTAGCGTTTAATTCAAGATTTAAGCAATACGAAAATTACGCTAACAACTTATTGATTAGACATCGAAAGTCTGACCTAATTTTTCCTTTCCATAATTTCTGGTAAATCATTTTTTTAAAGGCTACTCTTCAAGTAGCTACAGGTAATACATTGATATGTTGCGATTTAACGCATCATACAAAAATTAGTATCTCAAAATTTAAAAAATATAAAATGGAATTAGGAATAGCCGTTATAGGCATAACATCTGTTGCACTTTGTGCAATGCCTTTTGTTCTAACAAACAGAAGTAGAAAAATTAAAGAAAAACAAGTAGTAGCATCTTTAAAAGATGTCGCAAATCAACATCACTGTGAAATTTCTGAGTATGAAATTTTTGGTCATTATGCCATTGGTGTAGACCAAAATAAACAACACGTGTTCTTCATTTCAAAAACTGGAGAAATTAATTCTCAGCAATATGTAGATTTATCTACTATAAAAACATGTGAAATTGCCAATATTGGTAAATCATACGCACGGAAGGAAAAAATCATTGACCGATTATATCTAAATTTCTTTACTGTTGATAGTACTAAACTCGAAACGGTTTTCGAATTTTATAATGCGGATACTAACTACCAATTAAGTGGTGAACTTCAGTCGATAGAAAAATGGAATTCGTTGATTAAAACTATGTTGAAAAATAAAAAATAAGCATTGTAGTTATTTTAATGATTAACTAATGGCAGATGAATTACGCCTTCATAAATTGGTGTATAAAATCTGCCATTTCTATTTTAAAAAATACTGCTGAGATTGTAAGAGAAAAGATATGTATACCCGTATTATACGTATTCATGCCTCTTTGCACCTTTTATAATGAGATTTGATTAAATTACGTGTAAAATAGAAATAAACGTAACCTTTACGTTTATACAATTGTTGGCTACAATTTTAAATGAAAAATTTCCAAAATCCTTTTTCTCCAGAAATGATAGAACAAATCAAAGCTGGTTTGGAAAGATATGATTCACTTCAAAAAAAGGATGGATTCATTAAACTCGCGGAATTAGGTTGGTATGTCAACGGAAGTATGACAATGGCACATTCTGCATGGCTAATGGACATGGCCATAGAAAATGAAATTGATAAAATCAATAAAGACCTTTCATCCCATTACAAGGAAGAAATGCTCGACAGAGTTAAATTTCTTGAAAAGGGTCAGTCAAAAAGGTATTTAATTATAAAAGAGGCAATCGAATGCCATTTATCAGGGAAATACCACGCCTCAGTTGCGCTGTTTCTTTCCCAAGCCGATGGACTTAGCAAAGGACTATTATTCATAACTAGGAACAACAAAAAGGAACTGAAAAAATTTGTTGCAGAAGAAAAGAAAAATAAGTTTTTTGGAGATATATTGGATGCAATCCTAAGAGTTAATAAAATCGACGAGTATTTTTCTCAAGAATTGAGCGGTTTGACTGAATTAAATCGACATGCGGTTTTACATGGATATGACACTGATTTTGGAACGGAATTGAATAGTTTAAAAGCTTACTCTCTTCTACTTTTTGTTGATGATTTCTTAGAAAACAAAAAACTGTAGCCAACACGGTCTATAATTAATTGCGGTAGGAAATTCTAAAAGTGAATTTCTTGCAATTAACTATCTTCGGTACAGCCGGACATTTTCCGTTGGAAAAGTCCGCAACTATTCATACACTAACCGTTAACTGCAATGGTAAAAACCGTACTTTCCTGAAATAGACTAACTAATAAAGAACTTCAAATTAATGAGTGCTTCACAACCAACCAAGACTGCATTAAATACAGTATCGCTTAAATTTAACCATAGTTCTCTATGGAGTTGGTTTCAGAAATTAATTGTCTTTATAATTTTCTCCTTAGTCGTAAATCATTTATCAACTCCCGAGAGTTTCCCAGATGGTGAATTGTATAGATTCCCTATAGAAGGTTTTCTATCCACAATTGCTTTGTGTATTCTTATTGGAATCATAGCTGAGCTTAATTTTAAATTTTACAAGAAAAAGTATTTCTCTAAAAAAGTAGAAATCACCTCTATCTCATGGTATATGGTCTCTACTCTTGGGTATATTACCGTCATGTATATTCCGTTAGGTATTGTCTTAAATAAAATTGCGGGTGGAGAAACTGAATTCTATTATTTATTAATTGGATTGCTAATTACCTTGTTGTTAAGTTTTATTCTCATAGGGTTAGCATATTCCCTAGACATCTACAATTTATATAAGCTATCTATAAAGGATTATGAAATCACTATTGAAAATGGTGCGAAAATAACCAAGCTTACCTACGAAAATATTGCATGTTTCTATAGCGAAAACAAAATTGTATATACTGTTCAAAATGATGGCACCACAATTACCACCGATTTTACTTTGAATGAACTCGAAGAAAAAATAAACGACCAATTGTTTTTTAGAGTCAATCGGCAAATCATCATTCATAAAGATGCGGTAGACCAAATTGAAAAGATTGCAAATGGCAAATTGCGGATTACGTTAAAAACTTCTATTGAAAATGATGCGATTACCGAAATCAACATCAGTCGTTATAAACGAAAAGCATTTATGACTTGGTTTCAATAAAATAAATTATAAGCTATCGACCATCCAGTTATCAATTTACTACCATTCAGTAAAAACAATGATACTTATAGGGGTTTTTGGGAGTCTAGTTCATTACTTCGTCTTAGAATTTAAAATCAAAAACGATAAAAAATGACCTTACGACAAATAATAATTCCATTAGTAACACTTGCCATTATTTGTTTCATGTACTTTGGACCAATCACCAGAACACCTTTTGAAAATATAATTATCTCTATTATCATCATTATAGCTAATTACTTAGAATACGAGGGAAAACCATTTTCAGCGCTTGGGTTTAAACGTGCAAAATTCAATGCAAAAAACCTCCTTGTGAATGCTCCGTTAGTTGCACTGGGACTCTTTATTTTTTATGTCTTTGCAGTGGTTCCAGGCATTGAGATGCTAACAGGAATTCCTATTGATTATTCAAGCATGAGCCAATTGGAAGGAAACCTTGAAGTCACCATCGTCTGGCTATTAATAGTGTGGGCTACTGCAGGATTTGGAGAAGAAATTATTTTTCGAGGTTATCTTATGCGACAGTTCGTCAAATTCTTTGGAGACAGTAAAATCAGTCTTGTTATTAATATTCTAATAATTTGTGGATTTTTCGGATACATGCACATGCAGCAGGGAATAACAGGGCAACTTGTTGTAGTAATTATCGGAGCACTCTTATCTATAATATTCTACATGCGCAAATACGATTTATGGTTTATGATAATGATACATGGCTTTTTTAACACACTAGGTATTTTGAGTTTTTACTTTGGTTTGGCATAACTACACCAAGTGATAACATTAAACAGATAGACTTTTTGCTTGTTTGCACAAATGGATTTAACTCTTGCACAATCGTTGCGCAAATGGACTTATTACGAAATTAGTACGCAAAAAACGCAATGTTTCGTGCGTACTCGGACGAAACCACAGCAGCTTACAAAACCTATAAACAATACGGATTTCGGCCTTAAACGCCAAGATCTGTGTATATTTAAAGTGTCCGTAAAATCTTTAAGATTTTACTCTGATATAAAAGTTTAAACAAAACAAAAAGATTTTGCTTCGCGCGCAGACGGAAACGAAAAATTTCCTTGCCTTCGCACTACTCATAGATTAAACATTGTAAACCATATGAGAAAATCATTCACCATCATATTAATCTGCCTTGGATTTTTAGCAGTAGGACAAGAAAATAATCTTGAACGAATTGTTAACGAAGTGAATTCTATAGAATCGGATAACGCTCTTTTGGTAACTGAGTCTGATTGGGTGGAATTGACTGGAATTACGACAGATGGTGGTGGAATTTTAAAAGTTTGGCGTAATGAAAAACAAATATGTAAAGTTGTTCAAGAAATTGGACTTTCATATGGGCGAGTAAAAACAGTAATCTTCTTTAGTAAAGGATTGCCAATAAAAATAATCGAGACTGAGGAAAATTTTGGATATAAAAATGATGAGCTAGATTATGGAAAACTAAATGAAGTATTCAAAGCAACAATTTATATTTACGATTGGGAAAACGATGAAAGCAAAATAGAAATAATCGGAAAAAGAGTTATGAGCGAAGGAGGTTGTACTAATGTCGATTATGAACCAATAATAAAGCGGGCGAAAAAATCAACATCAGAATAATTACCGTTTACAACAAAGCTTAAAATTCATTGCTTGTAGATTCCCTATACGGAAATCAAGCGCAAAAAGCTATCTTTAGGTTCAGCTGGATTGTCCTGCGGAAGAATCAAAATAAAAAACCTTAGCCCAGTCTTTCGCGTTCATTATGTAGCGAAATCTTTGTAGATTAGAAATAATTTGAATTAAAGATGGTTACAAATTCTGATTATGAAATTTATAGTTCTAGAGAACTAAATGCACCATTAGAGATAACCTACCAAGCATTTGCTAATCCATTGCATTTAAAAAATTGGTGGGGACCTAAAGGGTTTACCAATACAATTCACGAATTTGACCTGAGACCCAATGGAAAGTGGCTTTTAACAATGCACGGACCTGAAAAAGGTAACTATGAAAACGCATCCATTTTTAAAACTATTATTCCCAATAAACTAATTGGTTGGACAAGAATTTCACAACCTCTATTTGATATGGAGATAGCATTTGAAAATATAGACACAGCAAAATCAAAAATATCATTCCGTATGATTTTTAATACCATTGAGGAATGTAATAAATTGAAAGATTTTATTGTACCCAAGAATGAAGAAAACTTTGACAGACTAGAAAGGGAATTACCTAACATATTACACTTAAAAAAGTAAAGAAATAGGATTTAGATGTAACCACTAAAAATCAATACTATGGCAAAAAATAAAGTTACGCTTCACAGAATTTTTACTGCAAGTCCTGAAAAAGTATATAGAGCATTCACAAATGCCGATGCAATGGCCTCTTGGATTCCACCGTATGGATTTGTATGTAAAGTGCATAGTATGGATTTAAAAATTGGTGGCACCTACAAAATGACATTTACTAATTTCACTACGGGCAGTGAACACTCGTTTGGTGGTAAATATTTAGAAATCGTACCCAATGAAAAATTAAAATATACTGACCAATTTGACAATCCAAATTTACCAGGACTAATGACTACAACAATTGAACTAAAAAAGGTTCTATGTGGCACAGAATTATTCGCAACTCAAGAAGGTATTCCTGATGCTATACCAACCGAAATGTGTTATTTAGGTTGGCAAGAATCATTAGACAAACTAAAGCGTTTAGTAGAGCCTAATATTCCTGACGCATAATAAATCACTATTAATATGGCAAAACAAATTTTTATCAATTTAGCAGTAAAAGATTTGCAGAAATCAATGAACTTCTACACTTCATTAGGTTTTACAAACAATCCTCAATTTTCAGACGACAGAGTTAAATTATATGAAGAAAGACTATAAAAAATGGAAAAATGAAATTGTTTGATATAAAAGTAGACCCTACTAAAAACCTACTGCCACAGGGTGGAACTGTCAATTACTTTGGTAAAGTTTTAAATGAGCAAGAAGCAGCTAGTTATTTAAACCTATTGCTAAATAATATTGAATGGAAAAATGACGAGGCTATCATTTTTGGAAAAAAAATAATCACGAAGCGTAAAGTAGCATGGTACGGTGAGAAACCGTTTGAGTACACCTATTCAAAAACTACCAAACTGGCACTACCTTGGACAAAAGAATTATTGAATTTAAAAAACATAGTAGAGCAAGAAACAGGTGAAACTTTTAATTCATGCCTACTCAATCTTTATCACGACGGAAACGAAGGAATGGCCTGGCATAGTGATGGTGAAAAAGACTTAAAAAAGAATGGCGCCATTGCCTCTTTAAGTTTTGGCTCAGAACGAAAATTCGCCTTTAAGCATAAAGAAACTAAAGAAAAAGTTGAATTAATTTTAGAACATGGCAGCTTATTAGTAATGAAAGATGAAACCCAAACTAATTGGCTACATCGATTACCACCTACAAAATCAAGCACGCAGCCAAGGGTGAATTTGACTTTTAGAACAATTATTGAAAAATAAACACTTATTAAATTACCTCGAATACTTCTTTCTTTTTATCACTTTCTCAGCAATTTTAAAACTCTTGAAATATCATCGTGTATTTTACTTTAATTTTGCAGCATGGTCAGAAATGTACAGTTACGATTAACGTTAAAGGAAGAAGCTACTCCTAATGGATTAGAAATACGTACGGCAAAATATCTTGGGCTTGCAGATGGTACTTTTAAAATTAAGGTTCTAAGAAAATCTATTGATGCACGTAAACCTAAAATCGTATTCAATTACAAACTGGCTGTTTATATCAATGAACCTGCCCCTAGCAATGAAATAGCTTTTAAATACAAAGATGTATCAAAGGCAAAACCCATTCATATTATCGGTTTCGGACCTGCAGGAATGTGGGCGGCACTTCGTTGTTTAGAAATGGGGTATAAACCTATCGTGCTAGAACGTGGTAATAATGTAAAAGACCGTAGGCGTGATTTAAAGGCGATAAACCAAGACCACATAGTTAATCCAGAAAGTAACTATTGCTTTGGTGAAGGTGGCGCAGGCACTTATTCTGACGGAAAGCTATATACCCGAAGCTTAAAACGTGGCGATGTACGTCGCATATTTGAAAGCTTGGTGTTTCATGGTGCTACAGACCAAATATTGGTAGATGCGCATCCGCATATTGGGACAAATAAACTCCCTAAAATTGTTCAGAACATTAGAGAGGTGATTCAACATCATGGTGGCGAAATTCATTTCAATACCAAAGTGACCGATTTCGTTATCAAGAACAACACGTTAAAAGCTATTGTACTTAATGAAAAGGATGAAATGGCCGTAGAAAGAGTCATTCTAGCTACTGGTCATTCCGCTCGTGATATATTCGACCTGTTACACAAGAAAGATATTGCATTAACAGCAAAATCATTTGCCATGGGCGTTCGTGTAGAGCACCCACAGCATATCATTGATAGTATTCAATACCATTGTTCTGGTGAGCGAAGCGAATTGTTACCTGCAGCATCATATAGTTTAGTAGAACAGGTAAAAGAACGTGGAGTCTATTCTTTTTGTATGTGTCCCGGTGGATTCATTGTCCCCGCAGCAACAGCTCCGGGAGAAGTGGTTGTAAATGGTATGTCACCATCAAAACGAAATAACTTGTATGCAAATTCTGGTATCGTCGTAGAAATTAATGTAGATACCGATATACCTAAGTACGAAAAATTCGGAGCCTTAAAAGGATTAGAATATCAAAAGGATTTAGAGCGATTGGCATTTACGTCAGGTGGAAGAACACAAACTGCACCTGCACAACGGTTAACTGATTTTGTGGATGGTAATCTCTCAGTTGACTTAAACCCTACCTCCTATCAACCCGGATTAAAATCGGCACCCTTACATTCCCTATTGCCAAAATTAATTGGCAGTAGACTTCGCCAAGGCTTTAAGGCTTTTGGTGATAAAATGCATGGATATTATACTGCTGAAGCTAATATTGTGGGTGTTGAATCTCGAACCTCATCACCAGTAAGCATCCCAAGAAACGAAAAATTAGAACATCCAGACATTAAAGGTCTTTTTCCATGTGGTGAAGGTGGTGGTTATGCAGGTGGTATTGTTTCAGCTGCCATGGACGGTGAGCGCTGTGCCGAAGCAGCCATGAAAGGACTTTGAGAAGCAAGTTCTAAACTCAAGTTCATGAATAAAATAAAAGAGTAAAACAAAAAAACGTAGTTATTTTTTACCAGTAAGAAAACTAACTGCCAAAGCACCTATACCTAGGGCTATTGTAATGTACGAATTTGTGTTGTCTTGGGCTTCTATACTAAAATCACCAATACCGATTGATGCCTCTGGGGCAATCATGGTATAGATTCCGTATACTACAAGCACTATTCCTGCTACTAATAAAACGGTTTTGATTGACTTGTTCATTTTTAAATTCTTTGGTTAGATAGTTATGAAAGGTAGTGAAATAATATCCAATCATTAACAGTACCTTTGCGGCTTATTAAAAATTATGACATTTAAAGAACTCGGCATTGCCGAACCTATCCTAAA
>CAXBIJ010000003.1:0-30034 GCA_963975675.1 uncultured Maribacter sp.
CCCAAAACCACCACCTTGGCGTGTCATTTGAATATCTATTTTTTCTAATGGAAGTCCCAATACTTCTGAAACGGCAGACTCCATCCATTCTGGCGTTTGGGTGGGGCCTAATAACTCTGCATGATCATCTGTAACATGGGCAAAGAAATTCATGGGTTCCATGGTATTGTGTGCTAGGAAAGGACAGCTATAGCTTCTCTCAATTATTTTAGCGGCATTTTTAAAAGCAGCTTCAGGGTTACCATCTTTACGTGCTACTTTGGCATTGAGACTGGTCAATTCTTTCAATTTAGCAGTGTGACTCTCTGAATTTTCCATGCCAGCAGGGTAAGTAACTTTCATATCGTTACCGAACATGGTCATGGTATCTGTAATATCTGCATTGTTTTCCCACGTTATGTTCAAGGCCTTTTTAGCTTGAAATACTTGCCAAGTACTGTCACCAACAACCACGACCAATTCATTAAAAGCCGTAAAATGGAAAGCCATTTTTTTGTAATCGTCATCATATAGTTTTATGGAAAAAACATCACGTATACCTGGCATTTGTTTAGCTGCCTCCGCATCAAAAGACTTTAGTTTCATGCCAAAGGCAGGTGGATGTACCAACGATGCGATTAACATGCCTTCTCGCTGAACATCCAATCCAAATAAAGGTTTACCTGTAACTATATTTTTACCATCTACATTTTTTCGGGATGTACCGATTATGGAGAAATCTGATATTTTCTTCAATTCTACTTCTTCAGGCACTTCTATTTCAGATGCAGCCGATGCCATTTCACCATAGCCAGCAGAATTTCCACTTGCTTCATGTGAAAGAATTCCTGCAATTGCAGTAATTTCTTCAACCGGTACTTGCCATGCCTTAGCAGCTGCCTCTTTTAGCATTTGACGAGCTGTAGCCCCTGCCATACGAAGGTTTTCCCAAGAACTACTGATTGACCTACTACCACCTGCAACCTGCCAACTATAAAGGCTGGTATTAAGAGGAGCTTGTTCAACTACGACATTTTTCCAATCAACCTCCAATTCATCTGCCACAATCATGGGCATAGATGTCTTAACGTTTTGGCCAATTTCGGGATTCGGCGACATAATCGTAACCACCCCGTTATCGCCTATTTTTAAATATCCATTGATTTCATACCACTCTTTCGGCATTTCTATTTCTATTGCCAGTGCCTCGGCAACTTTTGGTTTACAAGAATTTAACCAACTGAATCCAAGTACAAGCCCTCCACCGGCAAGGCTGCTATTCTTTATAAAAGCGCGTCTTCCTAATTTTGTTTTTATATGAGTCATAGCTATTATGTATTTTGGTTTATATTGGCTGCCATTTTAACGGCTTTTTTAATTCTAGTATAGGTACCACAACGACAAATATTTCCGTTCATGGCATTTTCAATCTCATCATCGGAAGGATTCGGATTTTTCTTTAAAAATGCCGAAGCGGTCATTATCTGTCCGGCTTGGCAATAACCACATTGAGGCACGTCAATCTCTAACCATGCTTTTTGCACAGGGTGATCCCCGTTTTCTGAAAGTCCTTCAATGGTCGTTATATCTTGCTCACCCACAGCAGAAATAGGTAACTGACATGAACGTACCGCATTGTCGCCCAAGTGAACGGTGCATGCACCACATTGCGCAATACCGCATCCGAATTTTGTGCCTACCATGTTAAAATGATCTCGCAAGACCCACAGCATCGGAGTAGTTGGGTCGACCTCTATGCTTTTAGTAGTTCCGTTAATTTTTAATGTAAATGTTTCCATGATCGTATAATATTCAAGGTTTGTATCAAGTTAATAATTTATTTAATTGGGTCGATTATAAAAACGGGGTTATTTGATAAAAAACAATGTTAAATCTCTTATTATCAGCTAATCAACCATACCTATCTTAATTTTAGATAGCCAAGATTTGATAGCAACTTTGGCCTCTTTTTCATTTTCTCCCTTAATCGCCAAAAAAATATCGTCCCTTTCTTTTCCTCCTTCTATGGAAAAGCCTTCTAAAATTTTACTATTCGGGCATAATATTTCAATGGTGTCAAAACTACTGCCTACACCATACCCTGCATTGGTATTGAACGGAATCACCGTTTTCCCCTCGAGATTATTTTCAGTTAAAAAACTCTTTATCGGAGGGGGAAGTTGCATGCCCCACGTAGGAAAGCCAAGAAATATAGTTTCATACTTTTCCATATCGACCTTAGTCTTTAGTGGTGGTAGAAAACCAGTCTCATTTTCCTCTGCTACTTGCCTTACAATTGCAGCATAATCTTTAGGATAGGGGTTTATCAGTTCCAACGACACCAAGTCACCACCAACTTCTTTGTGTATAATTTCTGCAATCACCTTTGTATTATTGGTTCGGGATAAGTACACGATTAATTTCTTATCTATGTCCAAAACAATAGCTGTTTTATTTATACTGTCATCTTTAATAGAAACCGTAAAAAACCCTAACAAGAAAACATATAACAGTACTGTTTTAACCATAACAATAAATTGTGTTTTTATTCACGCACAAGCAGTTTGCTAAAAGTCAAGTCGGCCAATTTCCAGTTGTCGTTTTCTTTTACATAGACTTCTGTGACCATAAAGGGGTTACTAACTTCATTCTCACCAACTACCGCCAATAATGTTATTTGATTCCAAAGTATTACAGTGTTCTCATTCAAAACTTCTACCATTACCTCATGAACATCTGCCTTTTTGTAGTGTATAAATCCACCCCTAATAATATCAACTTCTCGGTCTTTGCCCCAAGTACCGCCCATATGGACAAACTTGGCTTTATCATGAAAAAGTACTTCAAGGCTATCGGCGTTTTTATCTGCCATCCATTGCCATTTTTGGGTAGAAAGGTCCTTTATTTCCTGCTCAATATCCGTAGATTGTGCAACTCCCAAATGAGTGCCCATAAGACAGATTAACAAACCAAATATTTTAGTTTTCATTTTTTTATGTTCTAAGTTTTAATGTTCTATTTCATGCGTATCACGAACACTGCTAAAAGTCAAGTCTAATAACTTCCAATCATTACCTTCTTTCTTATAAAATTCGGTAACGGTAAATTCGTTAGATACATCGTTGCCTCTTACATGGGCCGTAAGGGTAATACGGTTCCAAAGAACCACAGTGTCATCACCAAAAACTTCAACCGCCACGTCATGTACATCCGCATTTTTGTACCAAATGCTTCCTGTTTTTATAATTTCCAATTCGCGGTCTTTTTTCCAGGAACCGCTCATATGTACAAATTTTGATTTATCATGAAAAAGGACGGCCAATTCATCTACATTTTTATCGGCCATCCATTGCCATTTTTGCTTGGAAAGTTCCTTGATTTCTTCTTCGATGCCTGTACTTTGCGCGAAAGATGAAGAGCTAATTACTGTTAATAGAATACCAAATACTAGATTTTTCATTTTTAAAGTGTTTAAATGTTACTGCTGAATAACTTTATTGATAATAATGTATACTTTTTAACTCATCATAAACAAGCTGCTCAAACCTATTAAATAATTCAGATAGTTGAGCTACCCCTATCACTGAATAACCTACCACTTTTACTGATTTAGATATGCTAATTGGTTTGTTCACAAAACTTTAACTAAATTCGAAAAAATCAAAACGGTTATGTCGACAACGAAAGATTTGGTAAAAGTGGATGATTATTGCTCCAAGTTTAATCTATCAACGTTGCACCCCTTGGTCAGTGTACATGATCTCTCAGAAGGAACTTGGGAAGGTAGAGAACATGCCGATGCCGTTCGATATCATTTTTACGGTATTTTTCTTAAACAAGGTGAGGGCTGTATTTTAAAATATGGTCGTCAGAACTACGATTACCAAGATGGTACTCTGGTATTTCTAGGACCCGGACAATTGGTAAATGTAGGTCACATCGATAAGAATTTTAAACCTTCTGGTCATGCGCTTTTGTTTCATCCTGATTTGCTTTTGGGTACCCAATTAGCAAAAACAATGACCGTATATAACTTTTTTTCCTATCAATTTCATGAAGCACTTCATCTCTCAAAAAAAGAGCGGCAATTGGTTTTAGATTTATTTGATAAGATACGAACTGAACTGTCTCAAGGAATAGATAAGCATAGTAAAGAACTCGTTGTAGCTACTATTGAGCTCTTTTTAAAATACTGTATGCGATTCTATGACCGCCAATTTATCACTAGAGAAAAAGAAAATATTGGGATCATTCAACGGTTCGAAATTTCTTTGAATTCCTATATTCAGACAGGAAAAGCAAGGAAATTAGGAACCCCTTCGGTTAGTTATTTTGCTGAGGAACAAAATCTGTCTTCCAATTACTTTGGTGATCTCGTAAAAAAAGAGACCGGAAAAAGTGCCCATGAACATATTCAGGACAAGTTGATTGAAATAGCCAAACTAAAAATCTTTGACCTCGATAAATCTTTAAGTGAAATAGCCTATGAACTAGGTTTTAAGTACCCACAACATTTTACTAGGCTCTTTAAAAAAAAGGTGGGGCAAACACCTAATGAATACAGAATGTTGAATTGAAAAACCTTTATCATTTCTTTGATAACCTTTTGGGTTAAAAAGGTATATGAGTTATGGTTCGCTAGCTAAATTCTATATAACCATTTTTTAAAATTAAAAAGGCTTCCAAAAATTGGAAGCCTTTTTCGTGGAGAATACCGGATTCGAACCGGTGACCTCTTGCCTGCCAGGCAAGCGCTCTAGCCAACTGAGCTAATCCCCCGAAATTTTAAGAGAGCCAAAGAAAATACATTTTAACATCGTATCAAAGTACTACTTAATCTTTCTTTACACTAAGAACCAATACCGGTATTGGCGCATAGAATTCAGATTTTGAAATTGTACTCTTCTCCCATAATTTCTTGAAAAAGCCACGTTTTCTTCTAAAAACACATAACAAATCTGGGTGTTGTGCTTGAAAATGTTCCAATACACCATGGTAAGTTGTAGGGTTCTCAGTAAAGGTCAATTGAGAACTAATATCTAATAAAGCAGTATTAATTTTTAAATCATCATCTGAATAACCTGGTGTTTTCACCATTAAAAGATTCACCTTCGATTTGTGCTTATTCTTAATTTGAATTAATGGATCAAGAATTCTCTTTCTCTTAAGAATACCCGATTTAAAGGCTACCAAAATAGTACTGAATGACTTATACTTTGTTCCTTTTGGCACTATCAATGTTGGTATATTGGTCTTTTTAATAATTGCTCCTGACGTTTGCCCTAAGTAATACTCTTCATTAATATCGTTACTTCTTGGTGCCAAAATAATCAAATCAATTCCAATACTTTTATCTATTTCTTTAAGTCCGTCTTCTAATTCACCATTGAAACTGGCGATTTTTATTGAGACATCTTTTGTATCCACTATGCTGATTACTTCCTTCAATCGTTCCTTTGCATTTTCGGTAATTTTTTGAGTTACGTTGGTTAGCGTACCCGCTTTTCCGGTAGCGTTAAAAACCTCCATTACATATATTTGAGAACCAAAAGCTACCGCAAAATCTACTGCGTATTGAAGGGTTTCATTTGCATTAGAAGAGGTTCCGATAGGAACAAGAATATTCATCATGATAAGAATTGTTGATTATTACTCTAAATTTACGATTTATATAAATCGCTTTTATGATTGAACTGGCAAAGATATCCCAATTAAATGAAATTCTTAGCTTAACTGCTGCTTGTAGAGTGGCCATGGAAGCTAATGGAATTTATCAGTGGACAGAAGCATATCCATCAAAAGAAGCTTTTGAAAATGATATTTATCGTAACGAATTATATGTTCTATTAAAGGACGAAAAAATAATTGGTTGTATCGTCATTTCTTTATTTATGGATGAAGAATACCGTTCCGTTAAATGGCTTACAAATAATAACCGAAATTATTATATACACAGACTAGCAGTGCACCCAGAGCATCAAGGAAAAGGCTTCGCGCAAGCTTTGATGGATTTCGGAGAAAACTTTGCCAGAGAAAACAATGCCCCCTCAGTTAGGTTAGATACCTTTAGCCAAAATAAGCGAAACCAGAAATTTTACGAGCAACGTGGCTATACCAAATTAGAAGATATCTTTTTTCCTAAACAAAGCCAACACCCATTTCATTGCTACGAACTTGTATTATAGAAACCACATTTTTTGAAAACTGCCGTTAATTTTAAATCTATAAATGCCTTGGCTATTCCTGCTACTATTGCAGGTATCGCAGAACCTTTATTGTCCATAACAGATACGGCCATTGTAGGTAATATACCAGTAGACGGACTAGAATCTCTAGCAGCAGCGGGTATTGTCGGTTCTTTTCTTTCAATGCTTATTTGGATTCTTGGTCAAACACGAAGTGCTATTTCTGCTATTATCTCGCAGTATTTAGGCGCAGGCAAATTAGATGAGGTAAAAGCTTTACCCGCACAAGCCATATACTTAAATATAGCGTTAAGTATTCTCATTTTACTTTCTACCATTTTTGTTATTAAAGAGATTTTCGAACTACTAAATGCATCAGGAAAAATATTAGCGTATTGTATCAGCTATTACTCCATAAGGGTATGGGGTTTTCCATTAACCCTTTTCGTTTTCGCTGTTATGGGTATTTTTAGAGGTTTACAGAATACGTATTGGCCTATGGTCATAGCCATTACCGGTGCTTTACTAAATGTAGTTTTCGATTTCGCATTCGTATATGGCATTGAAGGTGTACTTGAGCCCATGTATTTAGAAGGCGCAGCTTGGGCAAGTCTACTTGCACAAGCAATTATGGCACTAATGGCTTTCTACCTACTCTTCACCAAAACAGATATTAGTTTGAAACTCAAATTTCCTTTACATCCAGAATTAGGGAGATTAGTTATTATGAGCCTTAATCTTTTTGTTAGGGCAATTGCATTGAACACAGCCTTAATTTTAGCAGTACGAGAAGCGGCCGCTCTAGGCGATAAATATATTGGCGCGCATACCATTGCCATAAATCTTTGGCTATTCTCCGCATTTTTTATTGATGGTTATGGCGCAGCTGGCAATATTATGGGAGGTAGATTATTGGGTGAAAAAAACTATGACGGACTATGGTTATTAGCCAAAAAGATTACTACTTATGGACTATATGTAAGCATCTTTATTATGGTCATAGCCACCATTTTCTATAGACCTTTGGGTGGTCTATTTTCTAACGAAACTGTAGTGCTTTCTGCTTTTTACAGCGTATTTTACATCATAATTCTTGGCTTACCTACCAACAGTATAGCTTTTGTTCTAGATGGGGTGTTTAAAGGTCTTGGCGAAATGAAATATTTACGAAACACCTTACTAGTGGCTACTTTTTTAGGTTTTGTTCCTATGCTTTTCTTAGGAAAATATTTAAACTGGGGACTTACTGGTATATGGCTGGCGTTTACCTTATGGATGCTAATAAGAGGTGGAGCATTAGTGTGGAAGTTTAGAAGAAAATTTAAACCTTTATTGCAAAATCAGTAATTTTGAATTAAACAAAATGCTATGGGTACATCAAGAAAAAATGGAAGTTTATACACTCGAATAGATGGTAAGGTAGCCCATGTAGAATTTGGTCACCCAGCGAGTAATTCGTTTGTAACAGATTTATTACTACGACTTACAGATACTCTAAATGAGCTATCTGAAAATGTAGATGTATCGGTTATCCTATTAAAATCTGAAGGTGAAAAAGCATTCTGTGCAGGCGCTTCTTTCGATGAGTTGTTAGCCGTTTCGAACTTAGAAGAGGGCAAAGCTTTTTTTAGTGGTTTTGCACATGTCATAAACGCTATGCGTAAATGCAGGAAAGTAATTGTTGGTCGTGTACAAGGTAAAACAGTTGGTGGTGGCGTTGGTCTTGCTGCAGCTTGTGACTATGTATACTCTAATGTTGAAGCATCTATTAAACTTTCGGAACTAAGCATCGGTTTTGCTCCATTTGTCATAGCACCTGCTGTAGAACGTAAAATAGGAACCGCAGCGATGGCCGAATTATCTTTGGCCGCTACAGAATGGAAAAGTGCATATTGGGCTCAAGAAAAAGGTTTATTCTCTAAAGTTTACGAAACTACTCAAGAGATGGATAAAGAATTAGACTTCTTTATTCATAAGCTTGCAAGTTATAATTCTGATGCATTAATCGAATGGAAGAAAGTTTTGTGGGAAGGCACCGACCATTGGGATATATTATTGACAGATCGCGCGGCCATTACAGGAAAATTAGCCCTTTCTGATTTTACACGCAATGCCTTATCAAAATTCAAAAAATAAACAATAACTGAAACAGCTCTTCGTTGTGTTTCTAAATAATTATTATGGAATTCTTTCAAATGTTAAATGGTAATCTCGTTTTCCCTATTCTTGCCCTTTTCGTTTTAGTAATCTATTTTGTGAATAAAGTACGCGCAAAAAAAAAGTATAAAAGGTAAATTGTACGAAACTTTTAGCGCATTGTGTATCTTCAATAAAAGATGTGATTATGTTTCGAATTCTTACGATGGTATATATGTCATTTTTTATAGCAGCCTGTTCTAATGACATTGAAAAAAGCAAAGAAGATTGCGGTGAAAATACTTTCTGTACTGAAAATTATGTAACTATTGGTGTAACAATTAAAGATAATTCTGGTGTTAAAATTGTTCTAGATAGTTATAAGGTAATCGATATGGCAACTAAGGAAGATTTGACCTTACCTTACAGTAACGAAGAATTTGAAAATTATCGCAATACTGGCTACTATCCTATTTTTAGCGATGCCTATCGTGTTCAATATCAGAATTCAAAAACGACGATTTCCTTTATTGGATACATTTCAGAAAATGAAGTAATAACAGAGGAATTCATTGTTGGTGCAGACTGCTGCCACGTAAGTTTAATCTCTGGAAATACCGAGATTGTTTTAGATTGATTTCTTCCTAAAAATCCTTTTAAAGTTTTCCTACCTTTGCCGTATAATTAAATGCTATGGGCAACATTCGTATTACCAAACAGTTTAATTTCGAAACAGGTCATGCCCTTTATGGCTATGATGGAAAATGTAGAAATGTACATGGCCATAGCTATAAATTATCTGTAACAGTTATTGGACGACCAATTACGGATACCTCTCATGTAAAATTAGGAATGGTCATTGATTTCGGCGATTTAAAAAAAATAGTGAAGGAAGATATCGTAGATAAATTCGACCATGCCACTGTATTCAACAAAAACACGCCACATGTTGAGTTGGCAAAAGAACTAACAGACCGAGGCCATAATGTTATCTTAGCTGACTACCAGCCAACAAGTGAGAATATGGTTATTGATTTTGCCGCAAAAATAAAGTCAAAACTTCCAAAAAACATTTCATTATTTTCTCTTAAACTTCAAGAAACAGATACCTCTTTTGCAGAATGGTATGCTAGTGATAATTAAGTTTATCTAAATTTAACAACAAACTCTGTTTTCATCTCCAAATGTTGTGTTATTTTATGGGTAATACCTTAATACACAATAACATGATTAAGCATCATATGTATTGGTGGAATCTTGAAAACTTATTTGATGTTGAGAATTCACCCAGAAGAAGCGAGTTTTTAAACAGCCACTTAGGCACTGAACTTAATGGTTGGAATGCAACTGTTCTGAATCAAAAAATAGCCAATCTTACTACAGTTATTTCAAAATTCAACAACAATGAAGGCCCTGATATTTTAGGTGTCTGTGAGGTGGAAAATGAGCATGTTATTGAACTTTTAATTAGTGCTATGAACTCCTCTTTAAATAAGAATTACAGATTTGTAATTTCAGAAGGAGAAGATAAGCGAGGTATTGATACTGCTCTTATATATGACAGCGCTAAATATGGTCCTGAGCAAGTAACATTTAGCCTTAGGATTATTAAACGAAACAGCACCAGAGATTTATTTCAGGTACATATAAATACAGCTGCAGGTAATAAGCTCATTTGTATACTAAATCACTGGCCATCTCGCTCAGGTGGTGAACTAACAAGTGAACCATTCAGAATTATGGTTGCCGAAAACCTCTCCTATTGGATTGAAAGAATATATGAGGAGCAGGGAGAAGATGCTTCTATAGTTTTAATGGGTGATTTTAACGACAATCCTTCTAACAAATCTATCACAGAGTACCTTTTGTCAATAAATAATAGGGCTTTAGTGAAAAGTAATAGGGTTCGATTAAAATACTTTTATAACGTTATGCACCGGTTTTTAGATGCACAGATAGGCACTTTTGTATTCGGAAACGAATATAATATTCTAGACCAGTTTATGATATCAAAAAGTATCGTATCAGAAAAGGCAGGGTTACCCTTTAAATTGAGCACGGTTTCTATAATTGATTATCCTGAGCTTATTTCGGGCTCGTATAAAAAGCCGGTCAAGTTTGGCAGACCTAATTCTTCTACTTTTAATCAAAACGGGTATAGCGACCATCTACCCATAAAAATAGTTCTTATAGAAAAAGATTTAACCGCTTAATTTTATATTCAAATGGAAGCTATATCGCATTTAGAACTCTAAACCATCTTTATACGCAAAACAGTTTTTATATATTTACATCCTAATGACGAACATTGAACTTCCGAAAGGGAAAAAAGTATATTTTTCTAGCGACAACCACCTAGGCGCACCTACTATGAAAGAAAGTAGGCTTAGAGAATTGAAATTCGTAAATTGGTTAGATTCTATAAAGGTTGATGCAGGTGTTATTTTTCTTATGGGCGACCTATTCGACTTTTGGTTCGAATATAAAACGGTAATCCCTAAAGGATTTACAAGAACACTGGGGAAATTGGCAGAACTTTCTGATTCAGGAATCTCTATTTTTTATTTTGTAGGTAATCATGACCTATGGATGAATGGCTACTTCGAAGAGGAACTTAATATTCCTGTTTATCACAAACCCCAGCAATATAATATTAATGGCACTTCATTTTTTATAGGCCATGGCGATGGACTTGGACCTGAGGACAAAGGGTATAAACGAATGAAGAAGGTTTTTACCAATCCTGTTGCTAAATGGTTCTTTCGTTGGTTACACCCAGATATTGGAGTACGATTAGCTCAATACTTCTCGGTAAAGAACAAATTGATCTCTGGTGATGATGATGCCAAATATTTAGGAGATGATAAAGAATGGCTTGTTCAATACGCTCATCGCAAATTAGAAAATGATCATTACAATCATTTTATATTTGGTCATAGGCACCTTCCATTAGAGATAGAATTGAACGATACTTCAAAGTATACTAATTTGGGGGATTGGGTCAATTTTTACACCTACGCGGAATTTGACGGAGAAGAACTTTCTTTAAAAGAATTTAAATAATCCCTTCATTTTCACCCCACTATTACACAAAACTACTTGTAATCCTTTTCTTACAACATAAATTAAAGAGTTCACAACAATTGTTTTATAAAACTAGTACTTCATTATATCTTTACCGTGTTGTTAAGTTTAAATGTTAAGCCCAAATCTTTACATTACCTACAAGTACCCTCACTTGATGACTCAAATCTTAAATGTTACCTACATTAAAGAACAGCCCCTATTTTAGGGGCTTTTTCGAATACATACACTTTTTAAAATATTTTTTTAGAGCATCATTTTATTATAACATATTTTAATATTGTAAAAATACTTTTCGACATCGTCTATAATTATAGTACACAAAATACCTCTCGATAACTAAAATTAAATGCCATTATTTTACAAAAATATAACTCAAAATTATTTCATACATTAAGTAATCTTTTTCTTACAAGATAAATTAAAGAGTTCACAAAATTTGTTTTAAAAAACTAACCCTTCGTTTATCTTTATAGTGTTGTTAAGATTAAGCGTTGATTCCCAAATCTTCCATTTACCTACAAATTTACCCATTTAATGACCCAAATCTTAAGCATTACCTACAGTAAAAAAAAACCCCTAATTAGGGGTTTTTTTTATGCTATAAATTCAAATACTTAACTTTCATGCTCATCTACATCTTTCTGTAAATCTAATTTTCTAAAACCAGGTGAAATAATTGCGGTTAGACCAACAGTTAGTAAAGTCATTGTACCTCCAAATACAACTGCCGTTACCGTTCCCATCAATTTAGCGGTAACTCCACTTTCAAACGCTCCAAGCTCATTAGATGAACCAACGAACATCGAATTTACCGACGCAACACGTCCTCGCATATTATCAGGAGTCTTTAATTGTAATATGGTTTGACGTATAATCATAGATACACCATCTACAGCGCCACTTAAAAACAATGCAATAACCGATAACCAGAAAAAAGTAGATAGGCCAAAGACAATCATACAAATTCCAAAACCAAATACTGCCAATAATAATTTCTTCCCTGCATTTTTATGTAGCGGAAAACGAGTAGAACCTAACATGGTAATTGCTGCTCCTACCGCTGGCGCTGCTCGTAAAACACCAAAACCTTCTGACCCAACATGTAAAATATCTTGTGCAAAAATTGGTAATAAAGCTACTGCACCACCAAATAATACTGCAATCATATCGAGGGTTAATGCTCCTAATATAGCACGCGTTTTAAAAACAAAGTTGAGTCCTTCTTTTAAGCTTTGAAAAACAGGTTCCCCTATTTTAGGATTTAGAATTGGCTTTTTTGAAATATTAAAAAGAGCTGTTAAAGCTAATAATGAAAAACCGAATATGACGCACATGGACCAATGTACTCCTATAAAACTAATGGAAAAACCGGCCAATGCAGGACCAAGAACTGAAGCAAATTGCCATGTAGTACTACTCCAGGTAGCAGCATTTGGGTATATTTTTTTCGGAACAATTAAAGCTATTAATGAAAAAATAGTGGGACCTAAAAAGGCACGAACCAAACCACCTAAAAACACCAAAGCATAAATTCCGTACAGTATCACCTTTGTTTCATAGCTTTCTAAAATCGAGGGTAAACTCAACATAAATAAACCGAAGCTTATTACTGAAAAGCCTAAAATGCATTTCATTAAAAGGTTTCGTTTTTCTTTTTGATCTACAATATGACCCGCAAAAAGTGCCATGCCCACAGCTGGTATTACTTCCATTAATCCAATAATACCTAATGATAAAGGGTCTTTAGTCATAGAATACACTTGCCATTCTATGACAATAAATTGCATTGACCAAGCAAATACCATCGCAAAGCGAACTAAAAGAAAAATATTAAATTCCTTATATTTTAAGGCAGCATAAGGATCATTTACGTTCATATGTAAATAGCTAAATGAAAATCAAAGATATTTAATAAATAACCTGCCGTTTCATGATAGTGAAACTTATTGTTGCTTTAAAAAAAATTAAAAGTACCAAGTAACTTTCATCACTTAATCAATCCCCATTTCATCAAAAAAAGAATCTAATTGTAAATTAAACAAGGTACCCTTTATTAAATCTTTAATTTCTAATGCTTCATTAAAACTTACCGCAAAGGTTATTTGATGGGCGGGTGAATTTAAAAGCAATGATCTACATTCCCCTTTTACTTTACAGTCTTCACATAAATTACCCTTACCACTCTGCAAAGTTTCATTTATGCATTTAGAAAAATATTGAATCTCGTTAGGTGTTAGCAACAATCCAATATCTCTAAAAATCAATTGAACTTTATTAGTTTTTTGGGGCTTATCTTGTTTCCACTGAAATGCTATACCAAAGTCATTTTGGTAAATCGGACTAATCTCATTCATAACTATCTAACTATTTCATATAAATATATGAATCTTATTTAGAATAATTATAAATAGCATGTTTAAATCGTGATTTCTATTTGATTACCTTCTGGGTCAAGAATGACACTTTCGTAATACCCATCACCGGTAGTTCTTGGCTCTCCAGTAATGCTTTATCCATTAGCCCTTAACTCATTAGTCAGTGAATCTACCTTTTGTTTTGTGCCTACTGAAATGGCCATATGAGCAAAACCTGTATCTATGATATCAGGGTTAGACGATTTATTTATGGATGGCTTATGCATCAATTCTAACCTTGCCCCTTCTTTAAAACTCAAAAAAAAAAGATGTAAAGTTCTTGCTAAGATTAACATATTTTTCCCCTGAAACTGCATTGAAATACGTTTCATAAAAAGCCCGCATTAGTTCTAAATCGGTAACCCAAATGGCAATATGCTCAATTTTCATTTGATATCCTTAAGTTTTAGTTGAAGACTTACATTTCCTTGCCATTCATTCTCATCAAGTGAAAAAACCGCACTAAATGGTTTTCTACTTGTTACTAATGATAATTTTTCGCCCATGTTAAAACCGATACCATCAATTTTATGGCTGTCTTGCTGTACCACAGAAATTTTTAAATGTGCGGCATTTGCACCCACACCTTTGGCATAGCCCGTATCCTTTATATTTTCAGCCATAAATACCGGCGACATATTACCAGGACCATATGGTGCGAACTGCTTTAATATGCGCATTAATTTAGGAGTAATATCCTTTAATTCAATGGCCGTATCAATAGTGATTTCAGGTATAAGTAATTGTGGGTCTATGCTTTCTTTGACTACCTTCTCGAACTGATGCTTGAAATTTTGATATTGCTCTTCAAGCATAGTAAGACCAGCTGCATATTTGTGTCCGCCGAACTGTTCTATGTAATCAGCGCATCCTTCTAAAGCGTTATACACGTCAAAACCTTTTACAGAACGAGCCGATGCAGCCAATTTTTCTCCACTTTTAGTAAAAACTAATGTAGGTCTATAATACGTTTCGGTAAGCCTAGATGCTACAATACCTATTACCCCTTTATGCCAAGTATCTTTATATACAACAGAAGTAAAACCTTCTTCTTCCTCATTTTCTTGAATCTGTACTAATGCCTCTTGTGTGATTTCTTGGTCTAGACCTCTTCTATCGGTGTTGAATTTTTCTATTTCTGAAGCGAATTTCATCGCTTGGTCTATATTGGTTTCTGTCAATAAATTTACCGCATGTTGCCCATGTTTCATTCTACCTGCAGCATTAATTCTAGGCGCAATTATAAATACAACGTCTGTGATAGTAAGCTCTTTTTTATTAAGCTGATCTATAATTGCTTTGAATCCAATTCTAGGTTGTTGATTAATAACTTGTAGGCCATAGAAAGCAAGAATTCGATTCTCTCCAGTTATCGGTACAATATCCGCACCAATTGCAGTAGCCACTAAATCAAGGTAATAGATTAAATTGTCAATGGTTTCACCTCGGTGTGAGCCTAATGCCTGAATTAATTTAAACCCGACTCCACAACCACATAATTCATCAAACGGATAGCTACAATCTTCACGTTTTGGGTCTAAAACAGCAATGGCATCCGGTAGTGTTTTTCCTGGTCTATGGTGGTCACAAATAATAAAATCTACTCCTTTTTCTTTGGCATAAGCAACCTTGTCAATAGCCTTTACTCCACAGTCTAAAGCCACAATTAATGAGAAGCCATTATCCTCAGCAAAATCTATTCCTTTAAATGAAACCCCATAACCCTCATCATATCGATCCGGTATATACGTAGCCACATTTGGGTAATAGCTTAAAAGGTATGACGATAATAAGGCAACCGCAGTAGTACCATCTACATCGTAATCACCAAACACCAAAATATTTTCGTCATTACCAATAGCTTCTTCAATTCTCTTAACGGCAAGATCCATATCCTTCATTAAAAAAGGATCATGAAGCTCACTTAACTGTGGTCTAAAGAATGATTTTGCCTGTTCGAACGTAGTAATTCCACGATGTAAAAGAAGTTGCGCTACCAAATCATCTACCTGAAGTGCATTGGCCAGAACGTCAATGTCTTCTTGTTTAGGTTTCGGTTTTATTGTCCAGCGCATTTTACAGGTTCAAGTTCAAAAATCAAGTTCAAATTCAACAAAGTATTGACCTTAATTTTTACTTTTTGTTTTTAACAATTGTTGCTACAATTCTAATTAATTGTTCAAATTCATCTAGTAATTTGACTCTTCTTGAAGTATTACCATAATCTACTTTGGATAATATTTTAAGATTAACCCTTGACTCCTTCAACTCCTTTAAAGAGATGGAAGCCTTATTGATATAATCCTTATCCGTATTTGTTCCTTGTGCTTCGCCAAAATTCAAGGCTGAGCTATCGGCAGAGCGTAACAATTGATTGCCATAATATTGACCGGTTAAATCAGAAGGTAAGTCTTTACAGAAAAGAACAACAGTGGCAGCAAAATTGACCAATCTATCTTCTAAATCAAATTTCTTGTCCATCCGTTATTTTTTGAACTTGAACTTGACTCTTGTATTTGAACTTTAGCCTTTATGAAAAACAGTTTTTATGTCTAATTCAGCAAATTTTCTGAACATTTCCATAACGCCACAGTATTTTTCTACGGATAAATCAACTGCTCTCTGAAGTTTTTTCTCATTTAGATTACTACCATGAAAATGATATTCTATGATTACTTTATCATAAAACTTTGGATGCTCATCTGTTAAGTTCGCTATAGTTTCGATATGAAATTCAGCTACTTCAAGTTTCATTTTCTTAATCAATGCAGCAACATCTAACCCAGAACAACCAGCAAGAGAAGATAACATAAGTGCTTTAGGTCGAAAACCACTTCCGTCACCACCATCTTCCTTGGCAATATCTATTCTTAATGAATGTCCTGAAGGATTATTACTTTCAAAGGACATGTTTCCCATCCATTTTGTACTAATATGGTTTGTTGTGCTCATAATTTTTTGTTTCTTGCTAGAATACAAAAATACAACAATCTTGTCTGTCATTTCTGGCAACGAAGTGAACATTGAAACCAGCAATTCGATTGATTACCGTATCAAAACCTAAAAAAATAACTATGGCATTAGTAACACCGCTTGACCCTAATCATGATCCTGAAACGAAAGAATTAGCTGCTTTCTTTAATGAAACACTAGGTTTTTGCCCCAATTCTGTATTGACTATGCAGCACAGACCTGCCATATCTAAAGCGTTTATCAATCTAAATAAAGCTGTAATGGCAAACGAAGGCCGCGTAACTTCTGCCCTAAAAAGAATGATTGCTTGGGTGAGTAGTAATGCTACTGGTTGCCGATACTGCCAAGCACATGCCATACGCGCAGCAGAACGTTACGGAGCAGAACAAGAGCAGTTAGATAATATTTGGGAATACAGAACCCACTCTGCATTTTCAGAAGCCGAACGTGCCGCATTAGATTTTTCTTTGCAAGCTTCTCAAGTACCTAACGGTGTAGATGCTGATATAAAAGAACGACTTTACACCTATTGGAACGAAGGCGAAATTGTTGAAATGCTTGGTGTTATTTCTCTCTTTGGATACCTTAATCGCTGGAACGATTCTATGGGAACATCGATTGAAACCGGAGCTGTCGATAGTGCCGACCAATATCTAGGCAAGCACGGCTGGGAGAAAGGAAAACATGATGGGTCGCAGTATTAGTTGTTGACTGTTAAAAAAAGAAAAAAATGTCTTTGCGAGGTGCGAAGCAATCTGTTAAACTTAGGCTACAAGGGTCATTGATTAACAGTTGATTCTATAATGAATTTACACCACAAAATATTTCAGCAACCAAATCGTCAACATTCCCCAAAACGTTCCTGTTGCCAAACTTAAAATAGCCAGTACAATTGCATGTGGCATCCATTTTAAATTATAGGCTGCAGTAACAGCTGGCGCCGTAGCAATGCCGCCAACATTCGCCATGCTTGCAATTGGCACCCATGCCATATTTACATTTAAAAATTTGGCAATAAGTATCATAAACAAAAAGTGGCCAACTAACCAAACTACCAAAAATCCAAGAAAAGGCACGTTAAATCCAAGCGTTGCTATTTGCAGTTTTAATCCTAAAACAGCCATAACCACAATAATTAGTATTCCGCCGGCTTTTAAGGCAAACTTGTAATTCCATTGTTTTATAAAATTGCTTATCAACAATCCTAAAAAGGATAATAGCACCACTTTCGCAACAAAGCTTTCTACTAAAAAATTACATAGAATTACTATTCCTAAAAGGATGGCGACACTTACAAGCGGTTTTAATTTAAGACCTGTCTCTACTCGAATATCTTCAGGAATAGCCACATCGGTAATTTTAAACCATAAATTAAGTTTATCGCTTTTCTTTATGCTTTGAAACATTAGAATGGTCCAGACATTCACCAAAATATTATCCATCACCAAAACGGTAAGGAATATATTTTCAGGACATTCTACCAATTCTTTTAAGACCAATTGACTAGTACTGCCCCCAATCCAACTTCCTACAATAGGGGGTATGCCCATCCAATACCCATCACTAATCATAATTTCAGACACCAATTCGGTCTCAGAAAAAAGAAATAAAAGCACTAGGGGAAAAACAGCAATAAACAATGACCCCGATACAAAAACCAATAATGGTTTTAATCCGATTGCTTTTAACTGAGTAAGCGATAGACTACTCATTACCGCAATTATAGCTAAGGGAATGAAATAATTTTTACTAAAATCATGAATACTAGCCTGTGAATAATCGGCATTTAGTGCAAAGGAAATAATAGCAGGAATAATGTAGGCCAAAAGGATGGCAGGCACCCAATCAAAAATAGATTTAATGTGTTTGTTTTCCCATCGGTCTAAAAAATATACAGCTATGACCGTGATTGTGGCTATTACCCATGGTACTATCATGGTAACAATTTAAGGTATTTTTAATCCTATTTTGAAATTATTTTAAAGGCTTTCCGTCAAAATTTAAACCTTCAAATCCGGTTTTCATGAAATTCCTAATATTCTGATGACTATCACCCTTTGGTTCTTGAAGTACCTCATCAAAATAATAAGTGCCAAAGCAAGCCAACGTTTCTTGTTTTGTTAAACCTACTTTATTAGCAAAAGCAAATACTTTACATGACCCAGAATTTTGACCCGCTTCATTAGTTAAATTACCATTTGAAAATGCAGTTGGCGTAAAAGTGTAATTAGATTCAATTACCTCCATAGTATCAGAAAAAGATATTTCCGTCGGGCTAGTGGCTAGTATTTTCTTGAACTCTGTTATGGTCATTCTATTTGTTTTTCCCCCCAACCACAATTACAATTTCTCCTTTGGGAGGTTTCTCGGTAAAATGCTTTAAAACTTCTTCAGTTGTACCACGAACGGTTTCTTCATAAAGCTTGGTTAATTCCCTAGAAACGGAAACAGGTCTATCTACTCCAAAATATTCAACAAAATTTGCAAGCGTCTTCAATAATTTATGTGGAGATTCATAAAAAATTATAGTTCGTGATTCTTCCGCTAAATACTTCAGGCGAGTTTGCCTTCCTTTTTTAACTGGTAAGAACCCTTCAAAAACAAACTTATCATTTGGCAAACCGCTATTGACCAATGCTGGTACAAATGCCGTAGCGCCAGGCAAACAATCTACTTCAATATCATTTTCTACACAAGCGCGGGTCAATTAATGCTATGTTTTCACCGTTTTTTAATCGTCCAATTAAATAATCGACCATATTATGCTCATTGTGCATATGGTGACTTTTCATAGGTGTACCTATCTCGAAATGATGCAACAATTTACCACTAGTTCTGGTATCCTCCGCTAGAATTAAATCGACCTCTTTAAGTATGCGAATAGCCCGCAAGGTCATATCCTCTAAATTGCCTATCGGTGTCGGAACTAAATAAAGTTTCCCCATGTGCTTGTAAAGTAAAAAACCTCGGGGCAAGCCCAAGACATTCGTGACTAAACGAATTAAACAAAGCGAGGCAAGCCTCGGGCATTTAAATCTCGATTATCTAGTAAAAAACCCAACACAAGTGCTGGGTGTGTAATTCAATTAATGTTATTATTAAGCAAATCTACGGGCGACCAATTCGATAAATCGCTCTTCAAATTGTTCTTTACCTTCCCAATTATTATAGTCTGGCTTTACCATATTCTTAATGAAAGAAATAGAGCGTTCCTCAGAATCAATCGTATTTAATTGAGATAATACACGATTATAATCTTCCATACTATTATTGAACAAATGCTTTACAAATGCCAAACGATTATTCAAATCTACCTTAACGTTGTTTTTCGCTAAGCGATCATTTAATGACTTAGGCAATGATTCCTCTTTCTTTAAATCCTCATTATAAGGCATAAAAAGTTCCTTATCATTTTTTAAGTAGTTAGGTTTCGACATAAACTCAGCCAAAACATCTTCTAATTCATCATTATTGGGCATTTCAGAAACCATATCCTTAATGGTATCCATACCAGGAATAATAATATCTTCTTCATGTGGATTGTTTTCAGGCACCGATTTATTTGATTTTAATACCGCATTTGCCATTTCTTCGAATTTCGCAGCGATAGCATTTTTAGAAACATCCACTTCCATATCGTTAAGTTCAAGTTCAATGAACTTTAGAACAGCCAATTTTTCATAAAGATTTTTAGACAATTCGTACAGATTGGATATATCATCTAGATTATCTGCCGTTAGAATTTCTGTGGACAACTTCCTCAACTCCTTTTTCAACTTATTTTTCATCTCACAATATTTTATGTCAAGACCAAGAAGGTGGCTTTTTTTAATAACTTTATCATTCTAAAATAATAAACGAAAAACCCCTTATTTTCGTCTAAAATTACAAAATGTTTCTTGAAAACACAGTGAATCCTAAAGAACAATTCGGGTGGATAGAAGTCATTGCCGGGTCTATGTTTTCTGGAAAGACAGAAGAACTGATTCGAAGACTAAAACGTGCCCAGTTCGCCAAATTAAAGGTTGAAATCTTTAAACCTATGGTAGATACTCGATATGACGATGAAATGGTAGTTTCGCATGACGCCAATGAAATACGTTCTACGCCTGTACCTGCGGCTGCAAACATAAGAATACTTGCAGATACTTGCGATGTAATCGGCATTGATGAAGCGCAATTCTTTGATGATGAAATAGTTACTGTTTGCAATGATTTGGCCAATAAAGGCGTTCGAGTTATCGTAGCCGGTCTTGACATGGATTTTAAAGGAAAGCCATTTGGCCCAATGCCAGCACTAATGGCAACGGCTGAATATGTTACTAAAGTACATGCCATTTGTACCCGTACAGGTAATTTAGCCAATTATAGTTTTCGAAAATCTAGCAATGACAAACTGGTTATGTTAGGTGAAGTAAATGAATATGAACCCTTAAGTCGTGGGGCATATTATAAGGCAATGTTAAAAGAAAAGGTGAAAACCATGGATGTTAAATCTGAGGAAATAGATGGTATCAAAAAGAAATGAAAAAACTAAAACGAGAGAAACAGTTTTAGAAATTGACCTAAAAGCGCTTCAGCATAATTACGAATATTTACGTTCAAAAATAAAGGCAGAAACCAAGTTTTTAGCAGTGGTAAAAGCGTATGCCTATGGTAGTGATTCGCAAGCTATTGCTGTACGCTTACAAAACTTAGGTGTTGATTATTTTGCTGTTGCTTATGCTTACGAAGGTGTTCATTTAAGAGAAGCGGGCGTTACTGCCCCTATTTTAGTTCTTCACCCACAAAAAGTACATTTTAAAATTTTAATTGAACATACCCTTGAGCCGAGTATCTATTCAAAATCTATCTTATCAGATTTTATCTTGACGGCCCAAGAACTAGGTGTTAAAGATTACCCCATACACTTAAAGTTTAATACCGGACTCAATAGATTAGGTTTATCAGTGGAAGAGTTGCCAAAAATTTCAGAACTCATTAATAAACAAGATGCTGTTAAGGTAGTTGCCATCTTATCTCATTTAGCCGCTACAGAAGATAGTAAAGAGACTGAATTTACAAACTTGCAACTAAAACGTTTTGAGACTATATGTAAAAATGCAGACGCAACTTTTAAAAACAAACTTTTAAAACATGTTCTCAATACATCTGGAATTATAAATTATCCTCAAGCGCAGTATGATATGGTACGAAGTGGAATTGGGCTTTATGGTTACGGAAACCAACCTGATGTAGATACTCATTTAATACCTGTAGCAACATTAAAAACAATAATTGCACAGAAGCATAGCATTCCTGCTGGGGAATCTGTGGGCTATAACCGTAAGTATACCTCTGATTCAGAAACTATTACTGCCACTTTACCTTTGGGCCATGCCGACGGTATAGGCAGACAATATGGTCATGGCAAAACATTTGTTAGTATTCATGGTCAATTAGCACCAATTATTGGAAATGTTTGTATGGATATGATAATGATTGACGTAACTGGAATTGAATGTGCTGAAGGTGATGAAGTAATTATATTCGGAAAAGAGCTATCTGCTTCTGAATTCTCACAGACAGCTAATACCATTTCATATGAGTTAATTACAGGACTTTCACAGCGTATAACCCGATTAATCATAAATTGAATTTATTAACATTTATTTAAGGTTTGAAAAATTTTAGTAAATTGCCTTACTATAGTAATAACCATTAACTTAAATTAAGTAAACATGTTAAAAGAATTCAAGAATTTTATTATGACGGGTAACGTCATTGAATTTGCTGTCGCAGTTATTTTAGCCGGAGCAGTAGGATTAGTAGTGAACGGATTTGTGGCTGATATTATAATGCCAATTGTAGGCCACTTTGCGGGTGGAATTGATTTTTCACAAATGAAAATTGTATTAGACGAAGCTGTTGTTGGCGCTGATGGTGCCGTTGCGACTCCTGAAAATGCTATTCGTTGGGGAGCATGGGTGAATACCATTGTTAACCTTATTATCGTTGGTTTGGTAATGTTCATCATAGTTAAAGCTTACAACAAAACAAAAACACCACCAGCACCAGTTAAAGAAGCTCCAAAAGGGCCAACTGCTGAAGAACTTTTGGTAGAAATTCGTGATGCTTTAAAAAAGTAAATTGATATAACTCCATGATTTTTCAAGGTACCGTTGCACTGCAACTTATATTTATTAAAACCGTCAACTTTGTTACGCTAACATTGTTGACGGTTATTTTTTGAGTTCTACCCAAACACTAAAATTTATTCCTCTATATTTAGTTTGTTATATATTAAACATTTTGTTATATTTTGATTATTCTTTGTTCTTTTGCTTGTACAGATTGTAGTAATGGTTATTTTTGCCGCTTATTATAATTAACTTAGAAATGAAAGTAGCTGTTGTAGGTGCCACAGGCATGGTAGGCGAAGTACTATTGAAAGTATTGGCAGAACGCAAATTTCCTATTACGGAACTATTGTTAGTGGCCTCTGAACGTTCCGTTGGTAAAAAAATGACCTTTCAAGGCAAAGAACATACCGTAATTGGGTTAGCAGATGCTGTAGCTGCAAGACCAAATATTGCCATCTTTTCTGCAGGTGGCGACACCTCATTAGAATGGGCACCAAAATTTGCTGAAGTAGGCACAACAGTAGTAGATAATTCTTCTGCATGGAGAATGGACCCCACCAAGAAATTAGTGGTTCCTGAAATAAACGCTCATGAACTTACCGCAAATGATAAAATAATAGCTAATCCCAATTGCTCTACAATACAATTGGTCATGGCGTTATATCCATTGCACAAAAAATATAAAATGAAACGTGTTGTTGTTTCTACTTACCAGTCTGTTTCTGGCACTGGAGTCAAAGCTGTAAAACAACTCGAAAATGAAATCGCAGGCATACAAGGCGAAATGGCCTATCCTTATCCAATTGGCAGAAATGCATTACCTCATTGTGATGTGTTTATGGAAAATGGCTACACCAAAGAAGAAATGAAATTAGCACGCGAGCCACAAAAAATATTAGATGACCGTACATTCTCAATTAGTGCCACTGCCGTTCGTATACCAACTGCCGGTGGGCATTCAGAATCTGTAAATGTAGAATTTGAAAATGATTTTGAGTTAAATGAAGTACGTCGTCTTTTAAACGAAATGCCTGGTGTAACGGTTCAAGATAATCCCGATACAAACACCTACCCAATGCCTATATACGCGCATGATAAGGATGAAGTTTTTGTAGGTCGTATACGTAGAGATGAAACTCAACGCAATACCTTGAACATGTGGATTGTTGCCGATAACTTAAGAAAAGGTGCCGCTACAAATGCCGTGCAAATTTCAGAATACCTTGTCGAAAAAGGACTTGTTTAAATCACATTTCAACAACGTTAAAACCTTCAAAACTTATCTGTTTTGAAGGTTTTTTTATGGTATTTTAGTAGAAAACAACTACTAATGAAAAAATTGCTGCCTGGTTTATTGGCCATTGTCCTAATCTCTTCATGTAAAAATGAATCTAAACCCGAACCTATTATCGTGAATTACCCATTAACAAACAAAGTTGACACTATAAACACCTATTTTGGAACCGAAGTAAAAGATCCTTATCGTTGGTTAGAAGATGATAGAAGCACAGAAACCGAAGCTTGGGTTAAAGAACAGAACAAGACCACTTTTGGCTATCTTGAAAAAATACCTTTTCGAAATGATTTAAAGAATAGACTTGAAAAATTATGGAATTATGAAAAACTAGGTTCTCCACGAAAAAGAGGAGAATACACCTATTTCTATAAAAATGATGGTTTACAAAACCAATATGTTGTATACAGGACAAAAGGTGATGAAGAGCCAGAAGTATTTCTAGATCCTAATACTTTTTCAGAAGATGGCACAACTTCCTTAGCTGGCTTAACCTTTACCAAAGACGGCTCATTAGCTGCATATCTTATCTCAGAAGGTGGTAGCGACTGGCGTAAGGCCATTGTGCTTAATGCCGAAACTAAGGAAATTATGGAAGATACTTTGGTAGATATAAAATTCAGCGGAATCTCTTGGCGAGGTAATGATGGTTTTTATTATTCTAGTTATGATAAACCAAAAGGTAGTGAGCTTTCTGCAAAGACAGATCAACATAAGTTATACTACCACAAATTAGGTACTCCACAAAAAACAGATGCTCTTGTTTATGGGGGAACATCTTTAGAGAAACATCGATATGTTGGCGGTAGTGTTACAGAAGACAATAGATATTTAGTGATTAGCGCATCGGTTTCTACTTCGGGAAACAAGCTATTTATACAGGATCTCGAAGACCCAAATAGCCTGCTTATTCCCGTGGTTGAAGACACAAAATCAGATAATTATGTAATAGACAATGTTGGGTCAAAACTATATATAGTTACCGATAGAAATGCACCGAATAAGAAAATTGTTACGGTAGATGCTCATAATCCACAGCAAGAGAATTGGGTAGATTTTATTCCTGAAACAGAAAATGTGCTTAGTCCGAATACCGGTGGTGGTTACATTTTTACCGAATATATGGTTGACGCCATCTCGAAAGTATTTCAATATGATTATGAAGGTAAATTGGTTCGTGAAGTTCAACTGCCAGGTTTAGGATCTGCAAGTGGTTTTGGAGGCGAAAAAGAAGACAAGGAATTTTATTTTTCCTTCACCAACTATAATACTCCGGGTTCAACCTATAAATACGATGTAGAAAGCGGTAAATATGATCTATACTGGAAACCAGAAATCGATTTCAATCCAGAAGATTATGAGTCAAAACAAGTATTTTATCCTTCAAAAGATGGCACTAAAATACCTATGATTATTACGTATAAAAAAGAGGTAGAACTTAATGGTAAGAACCCAACGATATTATATGGTTATGGCGGTTTCAACGTTAGTCTTACTCCCTCGTTCAGTATTACCAATGCCGTTTGGATGGAACAAGGTGGTGTGTATGCGGTACCAAATTTACGCGGCGGTGGCGAGTATGGTAAAAAATGGCATGATGCGGGTATTAAGACCAAAAAGCAAAACGTATTCGATGATTTTATAGCAGCTGCAGAATATTTGATAGCGAATAAATACACCTCAAAGGAATATTTAGCTGTTAGAGGCGGCTCTAATGGCGGACTATTAGTTGGTGCTACTATGACGCAAAGACCAGATTTAATGCAGGTAGCATTGCCTGCTGTTGGCGTTATGGATATGTTACGTTATCATACATTTACAGCCGGCGCCGGATGGGCTTACGATTATGGTACTGCAGAAGATAATACTGAAATGTTTGAATATCTAAAAGGGTATTCCCCTGTACATAATGTAAAAGCCGGAACCTCTTACCCTGCTACCTTGGTTACAACTGGTGACCATGATGATAGGGTAGTACCAGCACATAGTTTTAAGTTTGCCGCTGAACTTCAGGAAAAACAAGAAGGCAATAACCCGACTTTAATTCGAATTGAAACCAATGCAGGCCATGGTGCAGGAACACCTGTTAGTAAAACTATCGAACAATACGCCGATATATTTGGCTTTACGCTATTTAATATGGGGTATACAGAATTACCGAACAAAAGTGTCCTAAAAGATTTTAAAGAGTAACAATGTATGTCATTTAAATTTTAACCTGTTTGGGGTATAAAATTTCAAACAGGTAAGATTTGACTTTTTTATCTGATTTTATAAGTTGATATACATACCATACAATTAAAGTCATCACAACCATTTCACCACCGTCTTCAATTAGACCAATTACAAAACCAACTTTTAAATTTTCTCCTAAAATTTCATGAAGCATATCAAAACCTATTCCAAAAAATATCATGAACCCTAATAGTATGAACAAATCAATTGTTCTCATTTTAAAGATTGAATTTCCTTTAAAATAAGCTACTACAAACGATAAAAGAATGGCTATGCCGACAATTGCAACAAAAGTTAATTCACCAAAGTCTACAGCCCTTAAGCCAAACATAGGTTTAAAATTAAATTCGTCAACCAAAACTTCTGCCATAGATTCATGTAGGCTCAGAGAATCGTCTAAAAGAAAAAAGATAAATAATAAAACCCAAGAAATATAAGCATAGGCTTTTTCAACGTTCATCAAATACCCAATCATTATTACAACAGAAATATATTTTAAATATTGAAAAATTTCGGCAAAGCTCTCATCTTGTGTAAGAACCAAAAAATTATAATCACCAAAATTTTCGATTCTTCCAATAAAATATAAAAAACACGTTATAATATGTATAATTATAAACAACAAATCAATAATGAAGAGCGCTCCTAACAATCTATTTGCGCTTTTGTAAGAAAAATTGTTTCTAAGGTAATTTATCATAGTATTAAATCTAAGTAAAAATATATTCATACAAAATAAAACCTGTCTTATAAATCGCTATTCATGCTGCATATACGGAACTTATCATTTTCATACAGTAAGGAAAAAATTCTAGAGGATATAAATATCAGAATTCAACGTGGAGAACATGTAGCCATAATTGGAGAAAGTGGGTGCGGTAAAAGCACTTTACTCAAACTTATCTACGGATTAATGGATTTGGAACAAGGTGAAATTTTTTGGGAAGATGAGCAAATTCTAGGCCCTGCATACAACTTGGTACCAGGAGCTCCATTTATGAAATACCTATCTCAAGATTTTGATTTGATGCCCTTTATTTCCGTTTCAGAAAATATTAGCCAATACCTTTCTGTTTTTTACCCAGAGGAACTTAAAGAAAGAACTCAAGAACTTTTAGAAATGATTGAGCTCACAGAGTTTGCCGATAAAAAGGTAAAGACCTTAAGCGGCGGTCAACAGCAACGAGTTGCCCTTGCGAGGGTTTTGGCTCAAAAACCAGAAGTTTTACTCTTAGATGAACCTTTCGGGCATATCGACAATTTTCTAAAAAATAGCTTAAGACGTAATATTTTCAATTACCTAAAAGAGAATAGAATTACCACCCTCGTTGCAACTCATGATGTAAACGATGTATTACCATTTGCTGATCGTGCTGTTGTTTTAAGAGATAAAGAAATAATTGCCAGGGCTCGGCCGATGGACCTTTATAAAAATCCGAAAAGTCTTTATGTCGCATCCTTATTTGGTGAAGCAAGTATGATTTCAATTGATGTTCTTAAAACCTATGCCAATACTAAACGAAAAATCATCGTCTATACTCATGAGTTTAGAGTATCACCGTCTTCAGGATTAAAGGTTACTGTTGAAAAAGCATATCCTATGGGTAGTCACTATTTAACCGAAAGTAGAAGCGTCGATAATGAAGTTATATTTTTTAATGCTGAACAACTGCTACCAAAGGGTAAAGAGGTGTTTTTAAACGTGGCTATTGAAACTATTAATCAGCGTATACAAGAAGCCGCTTCAATATAAACACAAAATTCAACTTACATTATTTACTAGTCTTTTAAAAAATTCACAGCTACTAACCTATTTTTCGTTTTAAAATAGGAGCATTTGTTTTTAATTACTTTTGTAAAAATCCAAATTTGAATCAAGACCAAATTTTAACTGAATTACAGTTTAAGGCTATTAGAAGTAGTGGCCCAGGTGGACAGCATGCAAATAAGGTTTCTTCTAAAGTAGAACTCTCTTTTGAATTAAATACCTCTATTGGGCTTACCGAACGAGAAAAAAAGAGAATTCAATTAAAGCTTGCCAGTAAATTAACGAAAGAAGGTGTGTTGATTTTACAATGTGATGAATCACGAAGTCAACATAAAAACAAGCAATTGGTAATCAAACGATTATTTAAATTGCTTGAAAAATCTTTAATAGTACCAAAGCCAAGAAGAAAAAGCAAACCGACACGGTCGTCGATTGAAAAAAGATTGAAGGGCAAGAAAATAGCCTCCCTTAAAAAATTGAATCGAAGTAAACCAGAGTTTTAACCAACGCGGTTTATCAAGGTACCAATACCATCTATTGAAATAATAACCTCATCATCGATTTCTAATGTAAAATCGCTAGACGGTATAATGCCTGTTCCGGTCAATAATAAACTACCTTTAGGAAACGAACATTCTCTATAAAGATATTCTACAATATCTACTAGTTTTCGTTTTATCTGGTCAATACCAATATTTTTATCAAATACGTTTTTCCCTGCCCTTTTGATGGTCAAACTTATTTTGGTGTTAGTTGGCAAAGGCCTGTTGGTTAGCAAAACACAAGGGCCTAGTGCTGCACAACCATCATACGTTTTAGCCTGTGGTAAATACAAGGGGTTCTCGCCTTCAATACTTCTCGAGCTCATATCGTTACCTATGGTGTATCCTATGATTTTACCGTTAGATGTAATAACTAGTGTTAGTTCAGGTTCTGGAACATTCCAGGCTGAGTCTTTTCTTATTCGAACAATGCCTCCATAACCCACCGCACGATGAGCTGTAGCTTTGAAAAATAATTCTGGTCGATCAGCTTCATAAACTTTAGCGTAGAAACTACTACCCCCAGATTCTTTAGATTCCTCTTCTCTTCCTAATTTACTATTGTAATATGTGACACCACTAGCCCATATTTCTTGACTTTGAACAGGTGCTTTTAGTTCCTTCTCTAAAATTGAATTGGCGTCCTTAATTATAGTACTCTCATTTAGTTTTGCCTGTGTATTTGCGATAATATCATCATCGTTTATAAACTCATCCCAATTCTCTTGATCAAGTAAATGGAATTTTGATTCATGTTCTACTAAGATTCCACTTTGGGTATTATATACTTTCATTTTATATGAATTTATGCAAAGATTGTATAGAAAATAAAAACGGTGATTGCGCCAGTAAGTCCGAGTAAACCACTTCCTAAACTAAATAAACGATACCCTGTTTTCACATTCATTCCGCTCATTTGGGTAACCACCCAAAAGAAACTATCGTTGGCATGTGAAACAACCGCAGATCCTGCCCCGATTACAATTACTACTAATGCCTTTTGTATTTCAGAATCAAAACCAAGTGAAGACATCATAGGCATAATAATAGATGCCGTTGTTACTAAAGCCACTGTTGAAGAACCTTGGGCTGTTTTTATCGCTGCTGCCAAAACAAAAGGCAAGAATATACCCATGTTATATTCCGTTAGGGTTTGCCCTAAAATATCGGCTATGCCTGAATTTTGTAAGATTTTTCCAAATATTCCGCCTGCTCCTGTTATCAAAATTATTGATGCGGCATCTTTAATTGCTTTACCTACCCACCCAGAAGATGATAGCATATCATAATTTAACTTCT
>CAXBIJ010000004.1:0-29521 GCA_963975675.1 uncultured Maribacter sp.
TAAAAGTAACCATTTCAAGATACTACACTGCTTCTGGCCGCTGTATTCAAGCATTAGATTATTGGAATAGGGATGAAAGTGGCAATGCCGTAAGAAACACAGCATATAATGATTTCACTACCCGAAATGGCAGAAAAGTACAAGATGGCGGTGGAATTTTACCCGACATTGAAGTGGCTACCTCTAAAACCAATGACCTTACTTTAGCATTACTTCAAAACAATGTGATTTTTGATTATGCTACCAATTACTTTTATGCGCATAAATATAACTCGGTTACCGATTTTAAATTTACAGATGCTGATTTTAGTTCTTTTAAAAATGATGTAAAGAAAAGTAGTTTCTCTTTTGAGACCAAAGCAGAGAAAGCTATTAAAAATGCACTCTCAGGAGATGAAAATGACTTTTTGGGAAGCGATGTTAAGGATAGTTATAAAACACTTTTAGCTAATATAGAAAAAGGCAAAATTAATGCTCTTGACAAGTACCAAAGCGAGATTCAAAAAAATCTAGAAGATGAAATCGTAAAACGATACTTCTATAGAGATGGGTTATACCAGTATTATTTAAAAAACGATGAAGCTATTTTAGCTGCAACAGAATTATTAGGAAATAATTCTAAGTATAACGGTATTTTAAAATAGTAGACCTCTATTCATAAGCGCACGATTTAGCATCTGAAACAGCGTAATACTTTTTATAGTTTTTAGCTTTTGGGTCTGTACACCCTTTTAAATTTCTGATTTTAATATCCCTGAAATCAATAGGTTGGCCTTCGCTTTGTAATGCTATTAGACCCTCTTTTAAAGGTTTACCATCTTGCTTAATTTTAGGATCATAGCCATTTGCTACTTCTCCGCCAATTTGTGGCTTTGTGTATTGCAATACTGTTTTTCCATTTATGATGTGTTTAACCAATGAATCATGAAATACAATTAACTCTGCTGTCACCCATTGATCTCCAAAATAGGTGTCTGAACTCGAATTAATACAGTGCCTAGGATCTATCTTACCTTCATAAACCACATCTGTACCCGGAGAGCACATATTGCCCGTAGGTCGCTCTACACCCTCTTCTATTCCTGCTAAAAATTGCATTTCAACAGAAATAGGCCAGTCTTGCTCTTTAAGCATCGTTTCAGGGTCTTGCGAGTGGAACATAAGTCCGCTATTTTTCATGGTATACTCTGGTGCTCCTCTATAGAGTTCGCCAACAAATCTATATTGCATCGTTAAATGAAAATCAGAGAAAGATTGATCATAATATAAATGAGAAAAACGGTCGTTGAACTCCCCTTCATATTGATCATAGCGTACTTTTACCATACCATCTTCCGCCCTAAATGTTTCCCCATAATTATCACCAACTTCATAGTGATGAATTTTTGTCGTCCACCCGCTTAAATCATTTCCATTGAACATCGTTTCCCAACCATCTTCTGTTTGTTGAGATACTAATACCCCACATCCTAATAAGAATACTACTGCCGTAAAATTTACGCTGGAGTTTAGAAATTGTACTTTCATTTTTTGGGTTTTATGTTTAATTAGAACATTATTAAGTTCTAAAATCTAATTTAATCAAATACAGAATCAGAGTCTTTAGAAGGTGCTTCGAACTTTCTCAAATAAATGATTCGTTCTTTTTTATTTCTTCTGTTGATAAATTCTTCTTTTGTTAGCTTCGGGTCAATTTGACTATAATGACATTTGTATGAATCAAATGCCCTACTTAAATCTTCCGCTGAATATGATATTTTGGTCCTTAAGTATTTCATGTCCTGCCCTCTCAATGTTTTGGTGTCAGCATCCGTTATGGTTTCTGAAGGGGTGCCATAATAAAACAAAGACATTGGTTTCTCCCATTGCTTACTCAAATATACCTGTGTTACCGAAGCGCCTACCAACCTGTGATCCATATGGGTTGAGCCGCCATCGGGGCCCCAAGTAATCAAAACATCGGGGCGAACCATTTCTATAATATCTTTTAACTCTAAAACAATAGCCCTAGCATGCGGAACATGACCATCATACCCTTCATCAGCTTTCAACTGGTCATGGTAATCTAAATGTGTTAATTCTGCGCCCAATTGATTAGCAGCACACTTCATTTCTTCTCTACGGGTAGCGACCAATGTTTCCCCTGCTATATGGTCATGATAATCATTAGTGCCATATCTACCGTCTGTAACAATGACCAAATGCACTTTGGCACCTTCCCTTGTGTATTTTGCTAAAATTGGTGCTACCGTACTTTCATCATCTGGGTGTGCGAAAACTGCCAAAATGGTCTTGCCTTCATAAGGCTTTTGACCTCGTGCCTCAACTGTTCTAAAAAGAAATAGCGATGTAAATAAAATGAGCGCTAAAGAGTGGCGCCTCATGAGAATTAAAAATATAGCTTTTTCATTGTTCATAATACCTTCTTTTACATTTGAATATTTTAAAAAGACTTTTCCTAAAGTGCACATTTAAATATAATACATGTTGCTTGATTTGCGCCTTTTTATATCATAGTATAACAATTCTCTGATGTTAATGACATAACTATAAATTAGAAATAGAAGTGAAGTATTGTGTTTTCTTGTACCTAATATTTCAGATTTTGAAATAGATTTTTTTCTTGTCTAAAAAGTAGGTGATATACCAAAAAATAAATAATACAAGCAGTGAGTTCAATACCAGAATCAATGATTCAGATACTCCAAATGGTGCCAATAGCCCTTCCGTCCAAATTAAACCAAAATCCCTAAACCATTGTACACCTACTGTTTCGGCAAAAAGATAAATAAATATAGCATTAGTGCCCACTACCGAAAAAACAGTGCCCCATTTCTTATGCGTGTCCTTTACATCTATAACCCAATAGAAAAAGGCTAAAGTTAAGATGGTCAAACCACCTGAAGCTAAGGTAAAAGAGGAGGTGGCAATACGTTTGATAATTGGTGTGATATTTAAAATATCTAAGGCAAACCCTATAATCAATATCGAAATTCCCCAAAATAGAAATGTTTTTAGTTTGTGCGATGCCGATTTGTTCTGTAATAATAGTTGTCCACATAGTACCCCCCATATAGTGTGCACCGCCGTAGGGATAAAGTTCACAAAAACCCAATACCCACTATTTACCTTGCCCATAACTAACATATCAACATAAGAGCCGAAACTATCATGACCTTCTACATAGGGTGCTTCTGGGTTATACCCTCTATAGAGCAGTTCTGTCAAAACCAACAATGCTGCCGATATAATTATTTGATTTTTGTGTGACATGCTCATAATGGCATAGGCTATTAAAATGGTAAAAGCCAATTGCACTAAAACATTCCATAATTCCCAAACCAAGGCATTATTATAAACACAATGTAATAAGACCCCAAAGCTGAATAATAGAAAGCATCGTTTTAAAATATGCTTAGTTACACTCTTTCTATTACCTATGGCTAGACGTTTTCGAAGCGAAAAAGGCATGGCTACCCCCACAATAAACATAAAAAAGGGCTGAATTAAATCCCAAAACCGCAACCCGTTCCATGGATGATGATGTAACTGTACTGCTAAAGGTTCTAAAAATGTGCCTTGAGTAAGTTCGAAAAAATGATGATGAAACCCTCCTGCTTCCGCAATTAATAAAAACATAATAACTCCTCTAAATACATCTAGGGAATAAAGTCGTTCAGAAATTGGAGCAGATAATTGAGCCATTATTTTTTTACTTTTTTGAACTTCCTCTTAAAAGTAATAGATTTAAATGGGAAAAATCACTGTTCGTATTTTATCCCTACTTTTAATTGACAAACAAAACCTCAACCATTCAACAACTTAAATTATGCGTCACCATTTTTTAATTACTACGAGCATATTATTATGTTTATTCTCTCAAGCACAAGAAGCCAAAAAAGATACTACTCCTAAACCTATTCCCGAAGCCAAATCATTTGTCACAAAACATCAAGGTGTGTTTGGAGGTAAAACTATTGATTACACCACGACGGCAAAAGAAACTTTTTTAACGAATAAGGATGGTGATTCAATAGCCACATTTTGGTCTGTAGCATACACCAAAACATCAATGGGAGATCTAACTAAACGACCTGTAACTTTCGTTTTTAATGGTGGCCCAGGTTCAGCAAGCATGTGGTTGCACATGGGGTTTTTTGGCCCAAAGATTGTTCAAGTCGATTCAGATGCCAAAAATGATGATGGTGCAGCACCTTACAATTTAGTGCGTAATGAAAATGGTTTATTAGATATAACCGATTTGGTCTTCATTGATCCTGTAGGTACAGGGTATAGTAGATTAGTTGGAAAAGGTGAGGGAAAAGATTTCTACGGACTTAAGGAGGATGTAGATTCGTTCGCCCAATTCATTCGTAAATGGGTGACAGAAAACGAGCGCTGGTTTTCTCCTAAATATTTGGCAGGTGAAAGTTATGGAACTACACGTGCTGCAGCCCTTGGAAAAGCTTTGGAAGGGTCAGGGCAAAATATGGCGCTGAACGGAATGATTTTAATTTCTCAAGCACTTGATTATGCCGGCTCAACTTCAGAACCAAATAACATAACTTCATTTATTACCTATTTACCAAGTATGGCTGCCACAGCATGGTATCACAAAAAAGCTGGACAAGGTAAAACATTGGAAAGCTTCACTCAAGAATGTCGCGATTTTACGTATAACACTTATGCTTCTACACTTTATAAAGGCAATTTACTTACCGATGAAGAAAAAAATGCAATCGCTGAAAAGCTAGCCTATTTTACTGGGTTGGACAAAACCTACATACTTCGTTCAAACCTAAGAATACTAATGGGTCGCTTTCAAAAACAACTATTGCTGGATAAAGGATTGGCTATTGGTCGTCTTGATGGACGATTTATGGGGGACGAAGAAGATAAGATGTCTGAAAAGCCACATTTAGGTGATGCTGCCAGCTACCAAATTAGTGCCGCTTATACCGCAAGTCTGAACCATTACTTTGCATCAGAATTAAAAATAAAAATGAATAGACCTTATATCACCTCTGGTGGTGGTTCAAACTGGCGCTGGAGAACTGTGCCAGATACTCAATATTGGGAGCCAATGCCCGTAAATACCGCTCCAGATTTAGGTGAAACTATGCGTAGAAATACCGCAATGAAAGTAATGGTGGCAAGTGGTTATTATGATTTAATTACTCCTTTTTTTGATGCGGAATACACTTTTGCTAGAAACGGAATTGTGAAAGAACGAGTACAAATGAAATACTATGAAGCAGGTCATATGATGTATACCCATGAACCTGATTTAATTCAGTTAAGTAAAGATATTCGTGAGTTTATACGTACTAATTAAGTTTTAGAAACAGTAACTTATGAGGGTCAACTTCTATATAATTAAATATTTTATTCTATCGCTTTTTGTTCTTATCAGTTGTAAAAAAGAGACTTCAATAAAAGGTGATAAGATATATACCACATGGTCATCTTATTTAGGTGATTCTGGTAGAAGTCATTTTACAACCCTTAACCAAATTACACCTGAAAATGTTTCACAATTAGAAGTTGCTTGGCGATACGAGGCACCCGACTGGGGACAAATGCAAATGAACCCTTTAGTTGTTGATAGCCTCGTTTATGGGGTAACCGCAGCATTACGCGTAGTAGCACTTCATGCTGAAACTGGTAAAGAACTATGGCAATTCGGCGATTCGATTCAAGTTTGGCACTCAACAAGTAGAGGTGTCTCCTTCTGGGAAAAAGGAAATGACAAACGTATTCTCTGCACAAGAGGTGCTTATCTATATGCTCTTGATGCGCTCACAGGAATACCTATTCCCTCTTTTGGTAAAGATGGAAAAATAGATATGCGCTCGGGAATGCCCGAATCGGCCAAAGAAAAGTTCGTTATTTCAAATACTCCTGGCACTATTTTTAAAGACCTTATTGTAATGCCTTTAAGAATCTCTGAAGGTTCTGATGCAGCTCCTGGCGATGTTATGGCCTTTAATGTTATTACCGGCGAACCTGAATGGATTTTTCACACGATACCCCACCCAGGAGAATTAGGGTATGAAACTTGGGAAGATCCCAACGCTTACAAAAGCCCAATGGTTGGTGCTGCCAATAACTGGGCAGGTATGGCATTAGACGATGAAGCAGAAATAATTTATGTGCCAACAGGTTCTGCTGCTCCTGATTTTTATGGTGGTGACCGTTTGGGGAGCAACCTCTACGCTAATTCATTAGTGGCTTTAAATGCAAATACAGGCGAGTACAAATGGCATTTTCAATTTACACATCATGATATTTGGGACCGTGATCCTCCTGCCCCGCCAAATCTTTTAACGGTTGAACATAATGGGCAAAAAATAAAAGCAGTAGCACAAATTACCAAACAGGGTTATGTTTTTGTTTTTGACCGAACAACAGGAGAGCCTCTATTTGATATTGAAGAAGTACCTGTTTCACCTTCAACATTAACAGGTGAAGTTGCTTGGCCAACACAACCTATTCCTACAAAACCGAAACCTTTTGCACGACAATCGAATAAGCTAACAAAAGAAGATATTAGCCCTTATGCCGAGAATAAAGAGGAGCTTTTAGAGTTCTTTGAATCCGCAGAAAAAGAAATTTATAGTCCGCCTAGTCTTAAGCCTACTTTATTGCTGCCTGGTTATGATGGGGCTGCGGAATGGGGTGGTGCAGGTGTCGATCCTGAAGATGGAATATTATACGTGAATTCAAATGAAATGGCTTGGAACCTAAAGATGAAGGTTAATGAAGCTACTACTCACGAAATGCCCTTAGGTAAGCGAATTTATAGTAGTAAATGTGCTTCTTGTCATCAGTCTGATAGAAATGGTTTAGTATCTAGTGGTTTTCCTTCTCTGGTAGATATCAATTTAAGAAAAAGTAAAAAGGAGGTGTTATCTATTGTTACCCAAGGCAAAGGTATGATGACTGGTTTTCCGACATTGTCAGATTCAGAAAAAGATGGTTTGATTCAATTTCTGTTCAATGAGGAGCAAACTTCAGCACCTCAAGGTAAAAAGGAAATTGCCAACACCTCAGAAGAGAACCCATACCTACATGATGGGTATCATAAGTTTTTAGATAGTAATGGCTTACCTGGTATTTCGCCACCTTGGGGAGCCCTAAATGCCATCGATTTAAATACAGGTAATTTTCTTTGGTCTATACCCTTTGGCGAAACAATATCACTTAAGGAAAAAGGGTGTCCTACTACGGGTACTGAAAATTATGGCGGGCCAATTATTACCCAAAACGGACTTTTACTTATTGCCGCCACAAAAGATGGTTTTTTTAGGGCATTTAATAAAAAAACTAGTGAGCTTATTTGGGAATATGAACTGCCCGCAGCTTCGTTTGCTACACCAAGCACATATGAATACAAGGGTAAACAGTATATCGTTCTTGCTTGTGGAGGCGAAAAATTAGGAACTAAAAAAGGAAATCAGATTATTGCATTTGCTTTGCCTAACCCTTAATCTGTAGTGCTTTCTTTAAATTTATTATGTTTTTATCTTCCACTTTAAGTAATCTTTTGGTTCGTAAATAACGATTAACATTGTATTCGTCATAATTAGAAGCATTCTTATCTACACTACTTACGCGCACCATATTGGAAGAATGGATAAATTGGTTATCGCCAATCCACATACCCACATGAACAACTTTTTCTGTAGTTGAATCAGTCGCTTTTCTACCAAAAAACAATAAATCTCCTTTGTCTAATTTACTAAAATCTGCAATGGAATCAATAGGTTTACCTGCATGTACCTGTTGTGAAGCATCTCGTGGAATAACCATACCATTCATGTAATAAATGGTTTTGGTGAAACCGCTACAATCAACTCCCTTTGTTGAGGTCCCTCCCCACAAATAAGGTACCCCCATTAATGATTTTGAAGTTTCAATAAGCGCATTTGCATCATAGGCTAAACTTGATAACCATGATGTATAATCCCTTGCTTCTTCTTTAGAAACCAAAGCTTGTCTACCATCTGGAAATTGAACTTTATAATACCCTTCTTTTTCCTCTAAAACCTGTAAAACACTACCGGCAACAAGGTCAGATACTCGAAAGGTCGTATCAGTTAAATCAAATGCATGACCGTAGGTATTCGTGTATATAATCTTGTTTGAAGTTGCCCATTGCGATAAACTTTTCTCATCCATTAATTGAATACCCCCAGCATCTACCCATGCTAAATATTCATCTGGTGTTTGTATCAAATACCAGTCTCCATCCTTTTTTAAGACATTAACTTCTGTGCCGAGAATTGCTTGAGTTGCTAATTCTGCAGCGTGTTTGGGGTTACTTCTTAAATTGGCCGTTGAAATATTAATCACTGCCTTCGTTTTGCCTTTCAAATCGGATGATGGAAGTATCTTAATTTCGTCTACAGTCTGAATTCCTTTCTCATTTAAAACTGCTATTAAAGAATCTACTGCCTTTGGTAGATTACTCTCCCCTACCAATTTTAAACCTTTAGGGTCTTCGATAGCTTCTACATTGAAAAGTGCTGTACGCTTATCAGGAGCAAAAAAATCTTTTATGCTCTCAATCTCAACGTTTGAAATTTTCTTTTCTTCTAAATTGGTGTCACATGATATATTCAATGCTATCAAAATCAATACAAAAGCTTTATGGAACAGCGTTTTCTTCATACCTAAAAAAATTTCAAATAGTATTAGCCTTGTGAATTTATGTAAATTTATCGCAAATGAAGAAACTTAAGGTCATAGAACTTTTTGCTGGTGTTGGTGGATTTCGCTTGGGATTAGAGGACTCAGATAACTATAAGGTAGTCTGGAGCAACCAATGGGAACCTAGTACAAAAACCCAGCATGCATCTTTGGTTTACGAAGCCCGGTTTGGAAAACAGAACCATAGCAATATGGATATTTCTGAGGTTGAAACGAAAGTAATACCAGATGCAGATGTTCTTGTGGGGGGGTTTCCCTGTCAAGATTATTCTGTTGCTACTACCCTGCAAAATTCTAAGGGCTTAATTGGAAAAAAAGGAGTTTTATGGTGGAGTATTCATAGAATTCTTTCGGAAAAGAAGAATCCGCCAAAGTATCTTTTTTTAGAAAATGTAGACCGCTTACTCAAATCTCCATCAAACCAACGAGGACGAGATTTTGCCATAATGCTTAAAAGTCTTGACGATTTAGGATATGCGGTAGAATGGAGGGTAATTAATGCCGCAGATTATGGTATGCCACAGCGTCGCAGACGTATTTTTTTCTTAGGATATCACAAATCAACGCCACTTTATAAGCTATTTAAAAACACAACACCTACAGAATGGTTTTTTGATTCTGGAATAATTTCATCTGCTTTTCCTATTACCCATACGTCAACAAAAATAGATTCATTTACCATAAATGATGATTTGGTATCGCTATCAGAAAAATTTAATGTGGATGGAAATTTATCTCCTTTTCAAAATACAGGTGTATTTATAAACGGACAAGTTCAAACAACTAAAACACTGCCTAGTTTTGGTGGAAAAAGAACCGTTTTAAGTGATATTCTAGAAAAAGGCAAAATACCCGATGAATTTTATATAACTGAAGATCAGCATGAAAAATGGGAGTATTTAAAGGGTGCAAAAAAAGAAATACGAACAGCCAAGACAGGGTTTTCATATAACTATAGTGAAGGTAGCATGATTTTTCCAGATGCTTTAGATAATGCTTCAAGAACAATAATTACCGGTGAAGGTGGTAAAAGTCCTTCTCGTTTTAAACATGTGGTTCAAACCAAAAAAGGGCTGAGAAGATTAACTCCTTTATGAGAAGCAAGTTCACATCTGATTTAAGAAAAGAGAAACAACTCTCTCATCTTTTAGATGTGTATTATAAACAAAGTTTAGTCTATTATGATACTAACCGAGTTTATGATATGAAAAGTCAAATGGCAGGTATAGATATTATTTTTACCCATAAGCAAACAAAACATATTTTTAATATTGACGAAAAAGCCCAATTAGATTATATAAATGAAGATTTACCCACATTCGCTTTTGAATTAGGTTACTATAAAGAAGATAGCTATAAAGAAGGTTGGCTTTTTGATATACATAAGAAGACAGATTTCTACTCCCTGGCAACAGCAATTTATGAAGATGAACCAAACCTATTTACTTCATGTAAAGTAACATTGGTTAACAGAAAAATGTTGCTTTCTTTTTTACACACAAAAACTATATCTAAAAAAGTATTGACAGGCTATTGTAATGCTAATATGGAGCACCATGGAAAATTGAAAATAAAGGAATTAAATACTAGAACTGAAGGTTATCTCTATTTTTCAAAAAACAATAAATTTGAAAAACCGATTAATCTAATTCTAAAATTAGAATTTTTAATTGACCTGGGAATTGCCAAGCGGATGGTTTAAGCTATATGGCTATTCTATAGTTAAACTAAATTGTAGATTTATGTACTTTTAATTTTATTAAACACAAATGAAGAAAAGTTTATATTTTTTATTGTCAATAAATCTCATTCTTTTATCCTGTAAAGAAAAAAAAGAGGTGGTTCCGAATGTAGAAACAATTGTAGCTACAAAAATATTGGGTAAACCTATTGCTGATAAAGATAATGGTGGATTGTTTATCCCGAAAGGATTTGGAGCATTAGTGGTTGTTGATAGTATTGGATCTTCAAGACATTTAGCCGTAAATGATAATGGGGATATCTATGTTAAGTTAAAAGAGCCGAATGGTCCATTAGGGAATATTGCCTTAAGGGATACCACTAATGATGGAAAAGTTGATATTATAAAGCGATTTGGTAATTACCCATTTGACGGAGCCTTTGGAACTGAAATGCGAATACACAATGGTTATCTATATTTTAGTTCAGAACTGGTTATTTATCGTCAAAAACTGAGTGAAAAAAAATTAGTTCCAGAAGGTAAGTTAGAGGTTATATTGACCGATCAATACCCAATTCGTTGGCATAATGCAAAATCTCTAGCATTTGATGGTAAGGGTGGTATGTATGTTACCTTTAGTGCTCCAACAAATGCATGTGAGGACCCAAATTCTGTAGGTAAAATAAATGGTCTTAATCCATGCCCTATGTTAGATGTTTTAGGAAGTATTTGGCGTTTCGACGAAAATAAACTCAACCAAACTCAATATGACGGAGAAAGCTATGCTACTGGGATAAGAAGTATTGTTGGTATTTCTTGGAATAGTATAGACAATTCTCTCTACGCTGTTCAACATGGAAGAGACTATTTACATAATCACGCTCCAAATATTTATTCGAAATGGGAGAATGCCGTTTTGCCTGCAGAAGAGTTTATGAAAATTGAAAAAGGAGATAATTTTGGTTGGCCTTATACTTATTATGATCCTTTTAAAGAAAAAAGATTATTTGCCCCAGAATATGGCGGAGATGGAAAAACAATTACGGAAGATTACAAAAATCCATTAATGGGTTTACCTGCACATTGGGCCCCCAACGACCTTTTGTTCTACAAAGGTTCAATGTTTCCAAATAGATATAAAAATGGAGCTTTTGTAGCTTTTCACGGCTCTACCAATAGAAGGCCTTATCCGCAAGGAGGTTATATTATTGCCTTTTTACCTTTCGAAAATGGAATGCCAACTGGTGAATTGGAAGTTTTTGCTGATGGATTTACAGGAACTGATATAGTGGTTGATATGCAAGATGCAAAATACAGGCCTATGGGTCTTGCCGAAGGCCCGGATGGTTCGTTATATATTTCAGAATCAAAACAGGGAAAGATTTGGAGAATTCTATTTGAAGGTGATAAACTATCGTTTAACAAAACCAACCTTTTAGAAATGGAAAAAAGAAAATCGAGAAGTTATATTAAGACTCCAAATGAAGAAAATGACTTAATAATTATCAATTAGCTTAAAATCTATTGTTAGTTTTTATAATGTTCATAAATCTCAACATATTGTTAATCAGCGGTTAAAATTTGGAATTGTCGTTTTTTTTGTTATTTTACTAGGTATGGTAAAGTTAGAAAAGTCAGATAATGCAGCATTTTTAGAAAAATCAATTCAACATTTAGAAGCAACTGGTTTCGAAAATATAAAAGCTGATATGGAGGGCTATGAAACTCCTAAATCATATTCAAGAAAAGGTAAAGAAGATCATATTACCCCAGATATTGTTGCTATTAAGAATGGTAGAAAATACTATTTTGATATTAGCCTAAAATCACCAAAAACTAGATTACTAAAGTCTAAATGGTTGTTTTTAGATACATTAAGCCGTATGAATTCTAACCGTTTTAGAATTATTACAACAAAAGGACATTATAAGTTTACAGATAGTATGTTAGAGGATATAAATTTGAGCAATAAAACTCCTATTAAAATATAAACAGACAATTTCATATATGAATATTAAAATGCCCGCCAATAGCGGGCATTTTTACTCTTTTAGCATTTCAATATGCGGAATACCGTCTTCTAAATACCCTTCGCCAATAGCCTTAAAACCGAGTTCGGTATAAAATCTACTAAGATAAGTTTGTGCAGAAATTTTAATTTTTTGCTCCTTAAATTTATCATTAACCACATTAATTGAGGCTTGCATAATATCTTTTCCATAACCATATTTTCTACGGTCTTTATGTACAGCAACTCTACCTATACTAGCTATATCAAAATAATCACCTGATTTAAAAACCCGAGTATACGCAACAACCTCGTTATTCTCTATTCCAATAACGTGAAGCGCCTTAGCATCTTTACCATCTAAATCTTGGTACACGCAGTCTTGTTCAACCACAAAAATTTCACTTCGTAATCTCAATATACTATACAATTCTTGAATAGTTAATTCATTAAATTTTTTGATTTTAATATCTAACATTAATTAGTGTAATTAACAGGTTATGTTTATATCAATTATATTGTAATCATTTTACATTTAATCTGTTACGTAAATCATTTAAAGGTTATTAACACATATATAATAACTCTTTATTGAAGAGGAATTTTTTCAACTCTACGCTCATGTCTTCCACCAGAAAAAGGAGTATTCAAAAAAATGGAAATCATTTCAAGAGCTTGGGGTAATGCTATATACCTTGCAGGTAAGCTTATTATATTAGCATCGTTATGTTCTCTAGCTAACTGAGTTATTTCTTTAGTCCAACATAACGCTGCTCTCACATTTTGCTGTTTATTTGCTGTCATACAAGCCCCATTTCCGCTACCACAAATTAAAATACCAAAATCAACTTTACTATTTTCAACATCTTGTGCAACTGGGTGAGCAAAATCTGGATAATCAACACTATCAGTACCATCGGTACCATAATTTGTTACCTCTAGTTGCATAGATTTCAATAAACCGATAATAGCTAATTTATATTCCGTCCCTGCATGGTCATTACCAATAGCTATCTTCATAAGCATATTCTTTATAGGTTAATGTTCATTATTTATTGTGCGGGGGCTCAATAAAATGTATGCTAAAGGTACGATAATCAAGCATTCACAACAAAAATTAAGCAGTTGACAACAATTGTTATACTTTAAAATATAATAGTTGTTAATTACTATGTTATAACCAAGTATACTTCATGCATAAATTGTTTAAAAAAACATGCTTAAAAATTTGCTTTTTAAAGTTGACTTCTGCTTACACTTTTAATACTCTAAAGAAGAATTAAAATATTAAAAAGTATTAGTTGATTTTCATCAAAAAAACTTCACTCGTTAACATTAAATTTACATTTAGTTATTAATAAATTCATGTTAATAGAGGTTATAAACCATTTCTGATAACTTCTCAAAATACTGATTTCCAATATACCATTAGGTTAAAGTTCTGTCAACAACTTTTAGTATCTCATAAAGTCAAGCAAAAATGAAATAAGTTATACCTGTTATTAACAGACTATAATAATCATCAAAATTTAATTTAATTTAAAAGAAAAAATGTCAATTATGATATATATGTTAATAACAACTCATTTACTTAACTTTTCAATAAAAGGTTGAATAATAGGTAGTGGATTATAATTCGTAATTTTCCAACAAATTAAAAGTTTAATGTCGAAGAGAAATAAGAAGGCGAATAATCATAGAAAGAATGAAATTACAAAAGGAATTTTTACTGTTCTTGAAAAGGAACCTAGTAAAAGTTTTAATTACAAACAGATTGCCGCAAAGATTGATATTACTGATGCTCAAGATAGAAATATCCTAATAAAAAGATTAACAGAGCTAAAAGAAAAGAAGCGTATACAAGAAGTTGACCGCGGTCAATATAAAGTATTAGAAAATACAAAGTCGTACCATGAAGGTACGGTAGATATTACAGGAAAAGGAAACGCTTATATTGTTGTTGAAGGGATGGATGATGATATTTTTATACCATCAAATAAAGTAAATAAAGCCTTTCATAAAGACAAAGTAGAGGTATACATATATCCAAGAAGTAAAAGTAAAAAATTAGAGGGCGAAATAGTACGGGTACTTGAACGTTACAAAACTACATTTGTAGGTATTGTAGATATGCAAAAAACATTTGCTTTCGTAAGACCAACAGATTTTAGAATGTACACTGATATTTTTGTTTCAAAAGATAAATTAGGCGAAGCAAAAGATGGTGAGAAGGTTTTGGTTGAAATTACTGATTGGCCAGATAATGTAGATTCACCTTTTGGTAGAGTTACTGAGGTATTAGGTATACCAGGTGAGCATGATACTGAAATACATTCTATATTAGCGGAATATGGCTTACCATATTCATTTCCTGCAGAGGTTCAACGTTTTGCTGATGGATTAGATACTAGTATTAAAAATGAAGAAATTTTAAAACGTAGAGATGTTAGAGATGTTTTGACATTTACTATTGATCCGAAAGATGCTAAAGATTTTGATGATGCATTATCATTTCAAAAATTAGAAAATGGAAATTATGAAATAGGTATTCATATTGCCGATGTATCTCATTATTTAGAAAAGGAAACAATATTAGATGATGAAGCTTATGAAAGAGCTACCTCTGTTTATTTGGTTGATCGTGTGGTACCGATGTTACCTGAGGTCTTATCTAATAATGCTTGTTCGTTAAGACCTAATGAAGAAAAGTATACATTTTCTGCCATTTTTGAGCTTGATGATACTTCTACGATAAGAAATCAATGGTTTGGTAGAACTGTAATCAATTCTAATGAACGTTTTGCATATGAAGAAGCACAATATATCATAGAAACAAGAAAAGGTCTTATACCTCAAGAGATATCTATTAGAGATACCTCTTATACGGTTTCTGATGATGTAGTAGAAGCAACTTTAGAGATGGATAGGTTAGCGAAAATCATGCGAGATAAACGTATGGATCAAGGAGCATTATCTTTCGATAAAGTTGAAGTACGTTTTAATCTAGATGAAAACAGTAATCCAATTGGGGTCTATTTTAAAGAATCTAAAGATGCTAATAAACTTATAGAAGAGTTTATGCTTTTAGCAAATAGAAAAGTGGCAGAATTTATTGGAAAACAAAAACCAAAAAAGACCTTTGTTTATAGAATTCATGATGATCCAGACCCAGATAAGTTAATTGCTTTAAATGGTATTGTATCTAAATTTGGTCATAAATTAGATTTTAAGGATAAGAAATCTATTAGTTCATCTTTAAATCAATTATTACAAGTTGTTAAGGGTAAAAAAGAGCAGAATTTGGTAGATACGCTTACGATACGAAGTATGAGTAAAGCTATTTATACCATAGATAATATTGGTCATTATGGTTTAGCTTTTGATTATTACACCCACTTTACCTCACCAATTCGTAGGTATCCTGATGTTATGGTACATAGATTATTACAGCATTATCTTGATGGTGGAAGTTCAGCTAAGGAAGAAGAGTTTCAAAAGAAGTGTAAACATTCTTCCGATATGGAATATTTAGCTTCTAGTGCAGAGCGTGATTCTATTAAGTACATGCAAATCAAATTTATGCAAGATCATAAAGATGAGGAGTTTCGTGGGGTCATTAGCGGTGTTACGGAATGGGGTATTTATGTTGAAATCATTGATAATAAGTGTGAGGGAATGATTCGTATTCGAGACATAAAAGGAGATTATTATATCTTTGATGAAAAGCAGTATGCTATAGTTGGAGAACGTACCAAGAAGAAATATACACTTGGTGATGAGATAACCGTTATGGTTAAAAGTACCGATTTAATTAAAAGGCATTTAGATTTTGCTTTAATTCCAGATGAGAATAAATAATTTGGAACGAAATTTGGTATAAGGTGGCTGTATTAGAAAGGTAATAAATAAGTTAGTTGCTTTTCTATAAAACAAATTTATACGTAAAGAATGAAACAAGTACTGTTTTTAATGTTTCTCTTCGGATGTATTTTGGTTACTGGCCAGGATAGTAAGGTTACTCATAAATTAGAATCCTTTAAAGAATTAAAAGGTTTTGATGGGTTATCAATTAACCTTATAAAATCTACTGAGAACAAAGCAATAATTTCTGGTGAAAATACCAATAGTGTTGCAATTGTTAATGTTGAAGGTGTATTAAAAATACGAATGCAAATAGGTAAGATTTTTAGTGGATATAAAACCTTTGTTGATTTATATTACTCCGATAAAATTTTAGTTATTGATGTTAATGAAGATGCTCGTATTGTATCTAAAGAAATTATTAAACAAGAAGTATTAGAATTAAAAGCACAAGAAGGTGGTGAATTAATTGTTAATGCAGAAGTAGAACAAATGTTAATCAAATCTGTTTCAGGCGGTGTTATTAAAACAACTGGTTCTTCTAATTTGCAAGATGTTCAAATTAATACAGGAGGTATTTATGAAGGTAAAAATTTCAGCACTAATTTTTCTACTATTAATGTAAATGCTGGTTCTAGAGCTGAAATTAATGCTAAAGATTATGTAAAAGCAACAGTTAAGGCTGGGGGTGAAGTTTTGGTATATGGTAATCCGAAGAAATTGGAAGAGAAAACGGTCTTTGGGGGTACAATAAAAAGAATGTAAAGTTTTATGTTAGAAGATATACAGGCAGCAATTCCTTTAGGCTTTTTCTTAAGTTTTATGGTAGGTCCTGTTTTTTTTGTTCTTCTTCAAACTAGTGCAATTAAGGGTTTTAGGGCAGCTATAACTTTTGATTTAGGTGTATTTTTAGCTGATATTTTGTTTATACTTCTTGCTTATTTCAGTAGTTTTCAGCTTCTTGAAAATTTAAGTAATCAACCAGGTTTATATGTTTTTGGTGGAGTTATTCTGCTTATCTATGGGCTAGTAACTTTTTTTAAAGTAGATAAAAAGGAAATACCTGATGAATCTAAAAAGATTAATAAATCTGATTTCTTTGGTTTATTTATAAAGGGATTCTTATTGAACTTTATAAATATCGGAGTATTAGTATTCTGGTTGGGTATTATAATTATAGTGGGCCCTAGTTTGGATAATCAACCTAGTCGATTTTTTACTTTTTTTGCAACTGTACTTCTCTCCTATTTTGTAACCGACATATTTAAAATTTTATTAGCGAAACAGTTAAAGAAAAAACTAACGGCTAATAGAATTTTACTAGTGAAAAAAGTCATTGGTATTATTCTTATTATTTGTGGTGTCGTTCTTGTTATTAAAGGTTTTCTTCCTAAGAATCAGTTTAACATCGAACATGAATTGGAAAGATTAGAGCATAATATTGTAGAATAAAAAAGCCGGTGATTAACCGGCTTTTTATGTTTTACTTTTAAGTATTATTTTTTATACTTATCATTTAATAACTTAACTATTTCATCAGTTAAGTTATTTTTATCGGTACCATAAAGTACACTACCACCATCGCCACCACCTAATATGTATGAGTAACCGTTGGCTTTGCCGTATGCTTTTATTTCTTCTTTAACTGTAGAAACAATACTATCCATTTCTGTTTGGCCAGCTAGTTGTAGTTGTTGATCTTGTTGTTGTAGTTGTTGACCAATCATTTGACCTCTTTGTTGCATAGCCGCGTATTCTTCTTGTGCTTTAGTTTGAGACATGGACTGCGCTTTTGCTTGAAAAGCTTGGGCTTCCATTTGAAAGGATTGAGAAATACTATCTCTTTTTGATGCTAAAGCGTCGGCTTTGATTTTAAATTTTGACTCAACATCAATTTTTTGTTGGTACTCATCCATCAACTTTACATTATCTACATATCCAATTTTTTCTTGTTGACATGAAGCTAATAATGTAACAGCTAATACTACTATAAGATTTTTCATTTTTTCATTTTTAAGTTGTGCAAAAGTAGTAAAGCTTTTTAAAATGAAATTATTTTTATTGGGGAATATAATTGTGGTTATAGTCGGTATTGATATTTACTATATAAAATTTTAATTTTATAGATTTTTCTTATTTTAAATGTTGTTTTTAAGCCATTTTAAGCCATTTTCTGTAGTAGACTAATGCACTAGTATGATTTTATGAATTAAAATGCACTAGATTGGCTTTATTTACTTTTTACTCTCTTTTAAGTACATAAATAAGTGAAGAATATTCACTTGTGTTATTTGCTTTATAATTAGATAACCAACCTAGGTAAATTGCTTTAAAATAATTTTGTTTTCCCTCTTTATATTTTTCAGACAAAAGTGACACATAGTAGGAGTCAAATTTCATCGGCAAGGTTTCAATCACTTTAAATTTATGTTCTTTAAATATTTGGGCAATTGAGTTTTGTGAAAAATGCCATAAGTGTCGTGGCGTGTCATAAGCAGCCCAATTTTCTTTGTAATGTTTGGCATCATAAGATTTATAATTAGGGACTGCAATTAGTAATGTACCTTCATCTTTTAAAAGGGCTGTAATTTTTTTAATTTGATTTTGTAAATCTGGCAAATGTTCTAATACATGCCATAAGGATATTACATTAAATTTTTGCTGACCTACCTTTTCTAAACTGGGTGTAACATGAATATTTTTTAGTGCGGTTTTTTCCCTTGCATTTTCATTGGGTTCTACACCGAAAGTATTCCAATTTTCTTTTTTAGCCAGGGCCAAAAATTCACCTGTACCACATCCAATATCTAAAATTGATCTATCATTTTTTGAATATTGATTTATCAATTTTATTTTTTTACGGAGAGTATATTTTTTAACTAGTTGATAAATCTTTTCAAATATGTTTTGGGCGTTATCTGTATGAGATATGTAATTAGTTGTTTGGTAATATTTGTCTAAATTTTTTGGCGAAGGGGTCGTTACGAGCATGTCATAGTTGTCATCAAACTCTAGAGAAAATTTTTCTTTTGTTATGAGATGATCTTCGGTAGTTAAATATGTTTTGTTTTTTGACATCCTTTATTTTGGAATTTGGATCTGTTTAATTGTTCATTGTTCCACGTGGAACAATTTCTCCTACCGGCCAAGAAAAACTAAAAGAACGCTAATATCACTTGGCGTAACTCCACTAATTCTTGATGCTTGTGAAATTGTAACTGGTTGTATTTTGGTTAGTTTTTCTCGTGCTTCGAATGACAGTGATTTTAATTTGGTATAGTCAAAGTTTGTTGGAATTTTTACAGATTCTAACCTGTGAAGTTTATCTGCATTAAGTTTTTCTTTGGCTATATAACCTGAATATTTTATTTGAACTTCTGCCTGTTCTAGTACCTCACTATCAAAATTATTTTCTTTAATAAAGGTAGATACTTTTTCTAGTTGTTGCATGTGATCCATGGTTACATTGGGTCTAGAAAATGCTTTGTACATTTTATCAGACTGCTTTACTAAAGCTGATTCTACACTTTTAAAAATGGGGTTTATTTCTTTTGGGAGCACACTCGTATCTTTAAAGAAGTTTATTAAAGATTCTGATTGTTCTAGTTTTTCTTCCATTCTTTTCATGCGTTTTTCACTGGCTAATCCTATAGAATAACTAAGTGGAGTTAGTCGCAAATCAGCATTATCTTGTCTTAATAGTGTTCTATACTCTGCCCTAGAAGTAAACATTCTATAAGGTTCTTCTGTACCCTTAGTGATAAGATCATCTATTAAAACACCAATATAAGCCTCATCTCTTTTTAAAATTAACGGGTCTTCTTCATTTAATTTTAGGTGAGCATTTATACCGGCCATTAAACCTTGTGAAGCTGCTTCTTCATAACCCGTTGTTCCATTTATTTGTCCGGCAAAATATAGATTATCTACTAGTTTTGTTTCTAGGGTATGTTTCAATTGTGTGGGCGGAAAGTAGTCGTATTCAATAGCATATCCTGGCCTAAAGAATTTTACTTTTTCAAAACCTACAACAGAACGCAGAGCTTTAAATTGTACATCTTCTGGTAATGAAGTTGAAAATCCGTTTACATAAACTTCAACGGTTTCCCAACCTTCTGGTTCAATAAACATTTGATGGCTATCTTTATCAGCGAACCTATTTATTTTATCTTCTATAGAAGGACAATATCTTGGACCTGTACTTTTTATTCTTCCATTAAACATGGGTGACCTATCGAAACCTTCTCTTAATAGATCATGAACCATGGCACTTGTGTGCGTCATATGACAATCACGTTGGTGAGCTAAATGTTTAGTTTTCGTGTACGAAAATTTTTCTGGTATAGCATCTCCTGGTTGAATAATCATTTTAGAATAGTCTAATGACCTACCATCTACTCTTGGGGGTGTTCCGGTTTTCATTCTTCCACTTTGAAAACCAAAACCTAGGAGTTGTTCGGTAATTCCAGTTGCAGCTTTCTCTCCAGCTCTACCTCCACCGAATTGTTTTTCACCAATATGAATCAATCCATTTAAAAATGTACCGTTCGTTAGCACAACTGCTTTTGATTTTATATCAATGCCTAATGATGTTTTTACGCCAACAATTTTATTACCCTTTACTAATAGTCCGGAAACCATTTCTTGATAAAAATCTACGTTTGGTGTGCGCTCTAACATTAATCTCCACTCTTCTGCAAACCGCATTCTGTCGTTTTGAGTTCTTGGGCTCCACATTGCTGGTCCTTTAGACTTGTTCAACATTTTAAATTGTATGGCCGATTTGTCAGACACGATACCACTATATCCACCAAGGGCATCAATCTCTCGCACAATTTGTCCTTTAGCGATTCCACCCATGGCAGGATTGCATGACATTTGACCTATGGTTTGTAAATTCATGGTGATCAAAAGTGTTTTTGACCCCAAATTAGCGGCTGCCGCAGCAGCTTCTGCACCGGCATGACCTCCACCGACTACGATAACATCATATTCTTCTCCAAACATATCTTCTATTGTTCCACGTGGAACAGCTTTATTTTTTCCTCTTCTTTAGCGCGCATTTCGGCAGTAGCTGCTTCCGTTTTATCCGAATAACCCATAAGATGTAAAACCCCATGAATCATTACGCGTTTTAATTCGTTGTCAAAGGAAACATTAAATTCCTCTGCATTCTCTTTTACACGATCAATTGAAATGTATAAGTCTCCAGATACGTTTTTTCCTAACACATAATCAAAGGTGATAATATCAGTTAAAAAATCATGTTGAAGATAATCTTGGTTGATTTTTAGTAAGTAGTCGTCATCACAGAAAATGTAATTTAACTCATGTATTAAGAAACCTTCTGTAGCACAGACCTCGGTAATCCACAAATCATAGGTGGTTTCTGTGTCTAATTTAAAATCAAATAGATAATTATAGTTAATCATTAGCTTTAAAGTACTCTTTAACCTTGTTTTGAAAATTTTGCCGCAAAGGTAAGCTTTGCCTATTTAAAATTTCAACTTCATTACGATAATTATCTAATAATGAGGGTTTAGTAGTAATAGGATTTGAAAAATCCTTTTGATTGGCCTTACTTTCTCTTTCAGATTTCTTGCCTTGTTTTAATGCTGCGTTCTCTAATTTTAATAATTCGTATTGTATTGTGTTGGCTTTGTTTATAGTACGTTGTGTGATTCCGTTTTCTAACAAGTCATTTTCAAAATCTTCCATTTGCTTAATCAGCTTTTGACCAAGTTTTTGGTCGCCCGAATTAATCATATTTTGAAGCTGATTTTCCAATTCTTGGCGAATTTTCTGTTGACTTTGATATATTTCGTAGATTTCTTTTAGTTCTGCTTCACTCATATTCCCTGGCCCTTGTCCTCCTTGGCTGTTTGAATCTCCTCGTCCTTCGCCATTAGCGCCAGTTTCACCGCTTTTGCCATTTTTACCTCGACCTCCTTCTCCGTTTTCTCCATTTTGCCCATTATTTCCTTCAGAACCTTGTTTTCCACCTTTGCCTTGCTCACCACCGTCTCCTTGTTCTCCGTTTTCACCTTTTTTTCCCTGACCGCTCTCGCCCTTTTTACCTTCTTTACCTTCACTACCCGATTTACTTTGGCTACCCATTTTTTTACCTAATTGTTGTTGACCTTTAATAATGTCAGGTAGTTGAAAACCGGCTTCACTTTGACCAGAACCTTTGCCCATTTGCATACTTTGTTGCATGTTGTCCATAACTTCTGCTAGAAAATCTGCTAAGCTATTGGCAGCGGTAAGCACATATTTTTGATGTGAAATGCCTTGATATACTTGTCCATCGGCGAGAGTTTCTAATGATTTATCAATATTGTAATAAACCTCGGTTATTTGCTCATTAACAAATTCAGATAGTTCAGCTTGCCTTAATGATAAAGCAAAAAGACTGTCGTCTACATGTTCAAAAAGACCTCTTAATTCATTCTGGTCACGAACCGTTTCGGAGTATTGAGCTACGTCTTGATCTTCTCTTTGTGCTATTCTATCAAAAAGCGATTCTTGTTTAAAAGAAAAGATGATAAGGTTATCTAATATTTGTCTTAACATTTCTGCATCTTCTGAAACTGAAGAGCCACCAGCACTACTCGAAGATGATTCACTTAATTGTTGGCTCATTGCCTTCATTTTATCCGCTGCAGACTTTTGTTTTTTGTTTGCCTTATCGTTGGTGTTAGGTTGTTCATCACCTTGTTCATTTTTCTTTAATTCATCTAAAGCTTCTTTCTGATCTTCCTTCACACCTTCTTTTTTAGTGTTATCAAGTTTTAAATCAATTGGTTTTTTTAGTTGTTCATTGTCCTTTTTCAATGCGTCTATTTCGTTAGATAGCTCATTGAATTTTTCGTTTAATTCTTTTTGTGCTTCTGGGGTGTTTTCAGCCTTATTCTTCGTTGAAAGATTTTCTTGTTTTTCAGATAACTCTTCTAAATCTCTAGATAATTGAGAAGCTTTTTCTGTAACATAATACCGTTTGGTCAATTCTAATAATTGTTCTAAACTGCGCTTACTATTTTGCTGCTTCTTCCCCAGTTCTTCTAGGCGTTTGGTTAATTCTTCTTTATTTATTTTATCGGCTATTTTATTTAACTCTTCAAGCAGTTTCTCGTTTTTCTTGGCTTCTGCCTCTTGTCGCTCTAATCGTTCTTGTAACAATTGGTTTAATTTGTTATCGCTTTGCTCTTTCGCTAAATTTTCTTTAAGGTCTTTGCTAAATTTTTGCATGAATTGCTCTTGTCGTTCTTGCTTCTTTAGAAAGTCTTTTATTTGATTTTGATCATTGAAGTTTAAGCTATTTTTTTCTTTTTGATTTTGATTTAATTCATCTAATGACTCTTTTTGTTCTTTAGCCCTTTCTAATGATTTATCTAAATCTTTAATTAAAGATTGTTGTGATTCTAAATCTTTATTTTTTAATTGATTTTCGTCAAGAATTAACTGCTGAAATACCTGACTTTTTACAGATTTACCATTGTGTAGGGCATCGTTATCTGTTATTTTAAAATAAAAGCCATAATCTTTGCCTGCCGTAATATCTAAACCTGAGGGAAAAGTATAATAGAACTGTTCGTAATTTGAAGATGGCTTGGCTAAAGAAACGATGTGCTCTTCTTTTTCATTACCTACTTCAAAATAGACGATATCTATTTTTCGTAGGCCATAATCATCTGAAGCACTACCGCTATAATATGATATGTTAGGATTTATGGTGTCTAATATTTGATTTACTTTAATCGTAGGATATCCGTCTTTCACAACTTTAAAATTGTAAGCTAAACGTTCATAATTGGCTACATTTTTATTGGTGGTGGTCAATTGGTAGTTCAAATCACTGTATATCTTTTTCTCTAGTTCAAAGACATTGTTTGCTTTTAAAAAGTATATTGATGTGTCTTTTTGAATAAGATTAATCTTATCGGTATGTTTTCCAACAATTTTCCAGGTTACTTTTGTTCCTTCTGGTATTACTGCGTTTCCCGTACTTTTTATAATTTCATTTGGCTTATTTAAGTAGCTAGGATAGCTTAAATTCATAGTAAAATTTACTATGGATGGAGTCTCTAAAGAAACTAGGGTGTACTCACGTGAACTGACTTGATTTGCGCTGAAATTGAACGTTGTAGTTTTTATTGGGGGTGTAAAAGTGTGCACATAAAAACCATTTTCTTTTTGTAGTAAAATAGATTGTCCATTTATTTCTAGGTATACGTTTTCAGGTTTAATCGCCCCTATAGTAGCTACTTGAATAGTGAATGATTCATCTTGGAGCATAGAAAGATTGGTAGACAGCAGTTCAAAACGGAAAGGGGCAGGTTTTTCATATGCCATTTCATAATTGACTACACGCTCATAGGTGCCGAAAAATGAATTCCAGTATCCAGTAATATAAAGTCCTACAATTATCAGAATAGGTAAAACTGCGTATTTAAGGTATTTAGCCGCCTCTTTATAATTAATAGCATTCGAAAATGGTATTGGGTCCATTTGTTTTGAACGCTGTGAAATGCTAGCCAAAAGAAGTTCTGACTTTTTTGGGTCTTCAGCTAAATCTAGGAGATTTGTAAGTTTATCTCCTACTTGAGGAAAATGTTTTCCAATCATGGTTGCCGCATCCTTTGCGCCAATCCCTTTTTTCAATTTTAAAAGGTAAAAAATCGGAGTCAGTATATATTTATAAAGCAAAAAGAGTTCTACCCCAATGAATATTGCGAATAATATCATTCTACCTATTGTATTCAACCATAAAAAGTACTCTACTCCTAATACGACTAAGAAAAATAGAAATCCGAACGCAAAAAACAATAAAATACCCTTAAGCAAAACTTGAGAGTAATGCTTTTGAATAAACTTATTCAAACGTTCTAATATGTGGTTAAAGTCTTGCAATTATTGATTTTTATACCAAGATAATGGTTATCACGAATGAATAATGGGAATAATTTGTTAAAACGAGTAACTGTCCATTTGATATAACCGTTACAATCAGTTAATTATTATAGTAAAAGATGCAAATTCGTCTTTCAGATTTTCGGTATAAAAACGCTTGGTTGTGTATCTTTGCGACATCATAATAAATATATGTCGAAAAAAGTACGTGTTCGTTTTGCTCCTAGCCCTACTGGGCCTTTACATATTGGTGGTGTTCGTACCGCTTTATTCAATTATTTATTTGCTAAAAAACATGGTGGTGATTTCATACTTCGTATAGAAGATACCGACCAGAATAGATATGTTGAAGGGGCAGAACAGTATATCATTGATTCTTTGAATTGGTGTGGAATTCCTTTTGATGAAGGTATTGGTAAAGATGGTGGTTTTGGCCCGTATAGACAGAGTGAGCGTAAATCTTTATATAAAGAATATGCTGATTTGCTTATAAAAAGCGGTAATGCATATTATGCGTTCGATAGTGCTGAAAGTCTTGATGCACATCGAAAAAACCATGAGGAAAATGGGAAAACGTTTATTTATAACTGGCATAATCGTCTTAAACTCGACAATTCATTGTCTTTAATGCCAGATGTGGTTCAACAACGTTTGGATAATGGTGACGATTTTGTTATTCGATTTTTAACCCCACCAGACGTAAAATTAGAATTAACCGATATTATTCGTGGTTCAATGCAAATTGACACCAATGTTCTAGATGATAAAGTTTTATTTAAAAGTGATGGTATGCCTACCTATCATTTAGCGAATATTGTTGATGATTATTTAATGGAAATTACCCATGTTATTCGTGGTGAAGAATGGCTACCTTCTTTGGCATTACATAAACAATTGTATGATGCTTTTGGTTGGGAAGCTCCTCAGTTTGCTCATCTTCCATTAATAATGAAGCCCGTTGGAAAAGGAAAATTAAGTAAGCGGGATGGAGAAAAATTAGGTTTCCCTGTTTTTCCTCTTTCTTGGAATGAGTCTGTAGGATATAAAGAATCAGGATATTTCCCAGAAGCTGTTATTAATTTCTTGGCGCTTTTAGGATGGAATCCTGGAACCGAACAAGAATTATTTTCTTTAGATGAATTAGTTAAGGCCTTTAGTTTAGAGCGTGTAAACAAATCAGGTGCTCGTTTTGATCCAGAAAAAACCAAATGGTACAATCAACATTATTTGCAACAAGCGGCAGATGTTGATTTAGCAAAAAGCTTTTTGCCTACCGTAAAAGAGCAAACTACAAACGAAGTATACACGAATTTAGAATATGTAACCAAAGTGGTTACGCTGATAAAAGAACGCGCAGTATTTGTTTCTGATTTTTGGGAACTAAGCGACTATTTCTTTGTAGCACCTAAAGAGTACAATGAAAAGGCATCTAAAAAGCAGTGGAAAGAAGATACTGCGGATATCATGAATGATTTTATTTCTATAGTTGAACCTATTGAAGATTTTTCATCTGAAAATACAGAAAGCATTGTAAAAGCTTGGATTGCCGATAAAGAATTGTCTTTTGGAAAAGTAATGCCCCCTTTGCGCTTATTCTTGGTTGGAGATATGAAAGGACCTCATATTTTCGATATTATGGCAATGATAGGAAAAGAAGAAAGTATCACTCGTATAAAGACTGCACTGAAAAAATTGGGTTAACTATAAATTTTCAAGGATATACACATTAACTTATTTCCTTGAAAATTCACCCAACACTTCCATAGCCTTTTCTGTATCTTTTGTGGATACAAAAATATGGTCATGATAAAATGCAGCAATTACATTACAACTAATATTATGTTTTGTTAATGCTGTAGAAACTGCTGCTGTAAGGCCAACAGCATCTAATGCTGAATGAACAGTTAAGGTTATCCACGAAGCAATGAACTCATAATTTAAATTATAGTTATCTGCTTTCTCTTTTGAAAGGATAATTGTAATACCCTCTGCTTCTTTAAATTCAAACAGTATATCTTCTCTTGAAATTTTGCTGATGTCTTTGAGAGATACAAAAACATAGCTACCAACGTTTAAATTAGGTTTTAAACTCCTTAATAAAACACTAAGATCTGTTACTCCTGCCATATGAGCGCTTTTGCGGAATTTAAAAATAAAAATCGACCCTTCGGGTAAATAAACAAATTACAATGCTTTTAAAGCAGGCTATTTTATTCAAATAAAGCGTAAGAAAATTATTTTATGTATTCTTCCATCGTTCTTCTGCCCAAGTTTTCATTTCTGTTGGTGTTAGAAATGTCCAGGCAATTATTCTACTCATTTTGTTTCCTTGTCCCATTGGAGTAGTCTTGTGTTCTACAGCGCCCACTTTTTCCAATCTGTCATAAAACGAACGCAAATTTGACTGCTTAGAAACTAATGTAGAATACCAAGCGGAATTTTTCGGGAATTGTGCGCTTTCGTTGATCATATTTAAAACAAAACGTTTTTCGCCACCATCTGTCCAAAGTTCTCCACCTTGACCGCTAAAGTTTAGCTCAGCTTTCTTGACCCTCTTTTTCTTAAGATTACTTAACTTTCTTAAAGTCCCAGCTTCTGCTTCAGCTTGTGTTGCATGAAATGGAGGGTTGCAAATGGTCAAATCAACCTTTTCATTGGCGTTTAATATTCCCGAGAAAATATGCTCAGGTTTTAGCTGTAGTCTAAATTCTACTTTACCATGAAGTGAAGGGTTTGAGGTCACAATTTTTTGTGCAGCTTCAATTCCATTTTGGTCTATATCTGTTCCAATAAAAGACCAGCCATATGCACTATTTCCAATTATTGGATACACACAATTGGCACCCACACCAATATCTAAACACGTTATCTGCTCTCCTGTTACTAGTTTGCCGTTGTTACTTGAGGCTAAAACATCGGCTATATGATGAATGTAATCTGCCCTACCTGGTATTGGGGGACATAAAAAACCATCTGGTATATCCCAATAATCCAATCCGTAATGCGAAATTAAGAGCGCTTTATTAAGGGCCTTAACAGCTTTTGGGTTAAAAAAATCAATGGAAAGATTGCCATATTTATTTTTGGCAACAAATTCTTTAAGTTCAGGATGTACTAAACGCAGAGCCTTTAAATCATAACGGCCTGCATGTTTGTTGCGAGAATGTAAACTAGGTTTTTCTGAATGTTCCTTTTTCTTAGGGTCTGACATAATGTGGAGGTAAATACTATAGGGGCCAAAGCTAAAGCTAATTTCTATGCAGCGCTATTATTTCTTCGCATGCGTTTAGGACCATACCAAAGCCAAAAACCGGTAATTGTAAAAACTAAAAGAGCAACACCCATAATTGTGGTATAAAAAACTTTGATTTGATTGTTACTGGTACCCAAATACTTATCTAATATTGAACCATCGTGTATGTTTTCAATAAGATCAGAATACCGGCGGTCTACATGAAGTAATTTTCCGGTGGCACCATCAAGTTGTAGTCCCCAAAGATGCTCGGAATATATAAATTTGACCATCCCTTTGTCTTTTCTAATATCAATACGATCTATATCAGTTGAAAGTTCTGGTGAAATTTTTTCTAGCAGGTAATAGTTGGCCATTGAATTTAAGCTATCGATAGGAAGCCAATCTTTCAATTCTATTGAAGAACCTTGATATGATTTAGATAAAATAATACCTGCGCTGTGTTTTTTCCAACCAAGTAGGAGCCCGGTAGTTGCAATGAAAAAGAAAAATAGAAATAATGAAGCGCCAGTAATTCTATGTATTTTTCTAAAAATGCGTAGCAATTTCGCCTGTCGCTGTCTTTTGGTATCCTTACGCATTCTTTGGTTTAGTTATCGTGCAATATAGTCAGTTTTGAAAAGTGGTCTTAGAAGAAATTGTTAAAAGATATCGACCATCCACCATTTTTAAAAGAGCTATTGTATGGGATCAAATTCTAAAAGTAAATTAACATGTAGTTTAGGAATAGCATAGTCACATTTACCCTTTGTTGGAAGAAAAAATAGTTTTCAAATGCTTATATTTAAGTGTGGTTTTTAAAACGGAATAAATCAGTAAAAGATTAAAATTCCACCATAGCTTTTATCTATGAAAATCACAATTTTAATAAGCACAATATTTATAATTTTACTAGAGTAGAGAAAAACAACATAAAAACTAATATAATCATGAGTAGTAACGGAAAAGGTGAAGCTTGGGATGTGAACGAATCCTCAGAAGCAGATTGCCCATTTTTGAACGGTGAATTAAATCAAGCAGCAGGCGGTGGCACAACTAATAAAGATTGGTGGCCAAACATGTTGAATTTAAATATTCTTAGACTGCATTCGAAAAA
>CAXBIJ010000005.1:0-29371 GCA_963975675.1 uncultured Maribacter sp.
TTTAATTGAATAGATAAGGCTTTGGTGGAAAGTTGAACTTCAATTAGACTTAAAACTAAAGAAAGGATTAAAGCAAATAAACTAATTCCAAATACTATTTTGGCAGTAATTATATATTCAAAAAATAGGAGTGCCATTGTAATTACTGCTAGTAAAAAACTGAATATGGCGGTTGCCTGCATGTTTTTTATAATAGTAAGTCTTTTGCTTAATTTTTTAACTTGTAAGCCAATAGATGGTGAAGCTGTTTCTTGATATTTTTGATGTAATTGACGTATTAGAGCTGCAATGGCCAAGTATCTAGCGTTATAGGCTAACATGGTCAAAGAAATTGCGGGAAATAGTAAGGCGGGTATCCCTAAAGTAAGTTCCATTTGTTTTTTTGTAAAATATTAATCTATTGCGATACCAAAATATGTCCAAGTGACATCTGTATCGAATGGGTTTCGTTGCGAATGTAATTCACCAGGTGCAATTGTAATGCAATGTCCTGGACCTACTTCATATTCTTTTCCTGAAATGGTAAAAACGGCCTTACCAGTCTGAATGTGAAAAACTTCAAACATGGTGTCATGTTTATGTATTTCGACTTCTTGGCCAGGTTTAAAGACGGCTGTACCATACATCATTAATTGGGGTATTTCATTATGACCAATCAATGTCCTTTTTTTTATATCAGGATTATGGCTTACGCCTAAATCTGGTAATTCGTTCCAATCAACTATTTTCATTGTGGTTATTCAATTTCAAAAGTGACAGTTTCGGTTTTTCCGTTACCCTTTAATTCAACGGAATAGGATCCTTTGGGAAGATAGGTCTTTCCATCACCTGCTGTCTTTAATTCTGTTTTATGTTTTTTAAGGTAGTTTAATTTTCCAATTTTAGTGAATGCCAGATCATATGATAGAATGTTGATTCCTTTGTCAGACACAATATCTGTCTCACTCACTAAAATATCATCACTTGATTTTATTTTGGCCTGATAAACTTCATCTCTGTTTGAATAAAAGGAGATATCTAAGCCTGGGGTGCTTGCTTTAGACCATGAACTCCATGAATTTCCCCAACGTGCTGAATGCTTTATATTTTCTAATGGATAAACAAACAGTTCCTTTTTCAATACCTCAGGAGTCAAATTCTGCAATTGGGCGATATCGGCCTTGTAGATACTTCTACCGTGTGTACCAATTAATAAATGCTTTGCTTCTTTCTGAATTACTAAATCATGAACGGCAACATAAGGCATTCCATTGGTAAATGATTCCCAAGAGTCTCCGTTATTTAATGATACGTATAGTCCGTTATCAGTTCCTACGTATAGTATATTTTCATTTTCTGTGTCTTCAATAATTACGTTAACAGGAGATGCCGGTATGTTGGCAGAAATGTTCTGCCATGAAGCTCCCTTGTCTTCACTTACATATATATAAGGAGTAAAATCGTCTGAGCGGTAGCCATTTAAGGTAGCATAAACTCTATTTTTATTAAACTTTGATGCGATAACTCTACTAACCCATAAATTTTGTGGTTGGTTTTTAGAAATGACTTCCCAACTTCCGCCACCATTATCAGTGCGTTGAATGAGACCGTCATCACTTCCTGTATAAATTAATCCGAATTTGAAAGGAGATTCAGAAATTGTAGTCAAAGTGCCAAAAGCAACATTTCCTTTTCTGCCACCTTGGGTTAAATCAGAAGAAATCGTTTCCCAAGTGTCACCTTGGTTTAATGAACGATGTAATTTGTTACTTCCCATATATAAGATATCTTGATTATGAGGAGATAATAGAATGGGGGATTGCCAATTAAAACGGTATGGAGTTTCTCCTAACTCATGCTTAGGTTGAATGTAAACTCGTGTATCATTTTCTAAATCTAACCTAAAATAATTACCAAATTGAAAGCCAGTATAAACAGTATTATGATTTCTAGTATCAATTTGTACTTGCATACCGTCACCACCTAAAATCGATTTCCAAGGGTATTGCCCTGATTGATGCCATTCTGTGTTTTCCTCGGCATTATGTGGTCCCATCCATACACCATTGTCTTGTAAACCCCCATAAACGTTATATGGTTTTTGATTGTCTACCGCAATCGCATAAAACTGAGCTACTATTGGTGAGTTGTTCTTAATCCAATTTTCACCATCATCATAGCTGGTATTTACTCCACCGTCGTTACCATTAATTAAATGCCCTGGTAAATTGGGGTTAACCCATAAAGCATGGTGGTCAGAATGTACATTGTCGGCACTAATAGATGTATAAGTTTTACCCCCATCTTTTGAAGAAATTACAGGGACACCTGATAAATAAATGGCATCTACGTTTTTAGGATCTACACTAATTTGTGCAAAGTAATAGCCATAGCTGTAAAAAAGGTCATCTATATATTCATCATTTTGTTTTACCCATGTTTTTCCGCCGTTATTACTGCGATAAACTTCAGCGCCAATTACAGGGGTATCAAAAAGTATAGAATTAGCATCTTCTAAATAAAGGGCAAGGTCTACAGGTTCGACTGCATTGCTGCGCACCATTTGTTTTACATTGGCAGCGCGATATTTTTCTTGAAAATTATTGGTTTTCAAAAAATCGTTTAGTTCCTTATCATTTAGGTCAAGAAATTCCTCTTTTGATAATGATTTGAAATCATCTTTTGTTAAACCTTCTTGCTTCTCTTTCTTTTCTTCGGACTTTTTTCTTCTAAATTGATTGTCATGAACGGCATAAACTGTGTTATCGTCAAAAACCGCCAATCCTATTCTACCAACTCCTTCGCCAGTTGGAAAGCCACTTGAAGGTGTTGAAATTTTCTCCCAAGTTGCACCAGCATCAGTACTTTTGTAAATGCCTGAACCTTCGCCATTACCAACAAAATCCCATGCTTTTCTATCTTTTTGCCATGCTGCAGCAAATTGAATGTCAAAGTTATTTGGTGCAAAGGCTACATCAATAACCCCAGTAACATCATTTATAAATAAGGTGTTTTTCCATGTTTTCCCACCATCGGTGGTTTTGTAAATACCACGTTCATTATTTGCAGAATATAAATGACCAGCTACACCTACAGTTACTTCATTTGGGTTATTTGGATTAATCAAAATACGACCTATATGATGAGAATCAGATAGCCCCATATTTTGCCAGGTCATTCCCTTATCGGTAGATTTTAATATTCCTATTCCAGCATATGACGACCGAGAAGCGTTATTTTCTCCGGTACCGACCCAAATTGTACCACTTGGCCAGTGTACCGCAATATCACCGATATTTTGAGTTTGGGTGTTATCCATTACAGGCGTAAAGGTTGTACCATTATTATTGGTGTACCATAATCCTCCTGAGGCATAGGCAACATAATATTCTGTTGGATTATCTTCATTAACAGCTAAGTCTACTACACGACCACTCATTACAGAAGGGCCGATATTTTTTAAGGGCAAATTTTTGATTAATGAAGTAGCATCCATGGCTTTTTTTGCCATTAATGATTCATCAATTTTGTCTGATGTTGTAGGTTGTACTTGTGCCGTTGCAATTGAAATACTGGCGAATAGTAGAAGATAGAATTGTTTCATTTTCATTTTTTTGATAATGCTGATGGTAAGTTAAGGATTAGTTTTGCTCTTGACAATTTTAGGATTTACTACTGCTTTGATTGTGTAGTCAATGCTTCCATAAGTTTTTTTGTTTTCGATTCAATTTCGACGTGTGCTTTCTTTATAGCATCTGTTGTAGAGCTATCTGAAGTTTGAATTACATCATTTACAGAATTGATAGCATCTATATACCAAATTTCCCAAGTTTTTAAAATTTCTATTTCATTAGATAACTGTTTTCCTGAATCAATTGCTTTTTTACTCAATTCAAATTCATTCGACAAACGAAGTAAGGCTTGTTCTTTTAAAATTGACACTTGTTCTATGGCAAAAATCGCATCTGAATTCACCAATTTCAATCCACTTACCAAGGCTGCAGTGCCTACATTTTTTAATGTTTCTTGTGAAACTTTATCGATACGGTCATTATCTGTATGATAAAATTGATCAGTAAAGTGCCAAAGTAAAAGACCGGGAATATTGGCCTGTAAAAATGGTGTGTGATCACTACCGCCTTCAAAAGGGTTCGTGCCAACTTCCCAATCAGCAAATGCTCCTTGCTCTTTAAAGTTGCTAATTATAAAATCGTTGAGGTAATGGGGTTTCATATCTTCTAACGATAAAACCTTGCCTCCCCATTCAGTGTGTTTGTCGGCACCACGTGTCCAGATTGCGCTCGGGTCTGGCATTTTTTCTATTAAAAAGGTACCGCCAGTTACATCTGTATTTTCACCCACCATATCTAAACTTATGCCCCATTTTATACCATTTGCACGTTTAGGGTCTTCTTCGATATATCTGCGAGTTGATATTATCTCATCTCCCCATAAAAAGGTCATGCTACGGTCAAGTTCAATTTTATTTTCCTGAAATAATTTTGCTGCTACTTTCGCCATTTCTAATTGAGCACCCACCCCAGTAGCGTTATCATTTGCCCCAGGTTCTTGAATGTGTGCGCTAAATACCAATCGCTCGTCAGGGTTTTTTGCTCCTTTAATAGTTGCCACTATAGTTAGTTCTTCAGATGGGTATCGTTTGGTTTGGATGTTTACTAATACCTCGGTCTTTCCTTTTTCTAAATGATTAATTAATTTTTCTTTTGCTTTGTAGGAAAGTGCGATACCCCAAAATACAGAAGCATCTTCTGCTGGCAAACTTCTAAATTGTATGGAGGTTCTGTTTTTTTCTGGTTGTAAATAATCAGGATTATCATATGAAATGATACCTAAGGCACCTTTTTCAATGGCTATCTTAGTTAAACGTCGTGTGCCTATTTCCGTGAAAATCACTTTTCCACTTACTGAAAGTGGTTCTAATTCATCAATAGAACTTATCCAAATTACTTCTGCTTTTAAACCATTTTCAGATGTTGATGCCGAATTCAAATAGGTCATGTTTCTATTTGTTTCGGACTTCAATAAGGGTTTTTCTTCACCAAAGATTTGTAACGAGGCTGAAACAGGTTCCCAAGTATTATGGTTCATTACTCGTTTTTCAATGCGATAGATTAGTCGGTCAGAAGTAGTAGCTTCTTCTTCTAGCACGTAGCCAGCAGCTTTTAAATTACCGGCAATGAGATAAATAGTTTTGTCAAAACCTGTATTGCCAACTACACGCCAATAGTCTTCCACGAAATCTGTAGTTTCATAGGCTAATTGTCCAGAAAATTCAGGGCGAACCAATTCAAAATAGTCAATACTAGTTTCTTTTGGATGTTGAGAGCATCCTGTTAAAAAAGAAAAGCAGAGCATTATAGGAACAATACCCTGCTTAAATAATTTTCTTTTAAAGTGTTTTATGATAATTATTGTTCCCATTTCCAATCGTTACCGATAATCAATTTCTCTTTTAAATTATTCTTGATCATGAATTCTTTGGTAGTCTCGCTGTCCATTTTAGTTGCAGGCAATTTATCAGCATTTGCTAAAGAATATAACATCATTGTACCAAAACGGGCTGTGTTGGTCATGTGATCTTCGTTCACTAAATTGAAATCATCACAATCAGAATGATAACAACCATAAATGAAACGGTCTAAATTACTATTAACAGATAAAATTGGAACACCTTCTAGCATAAAAGGTTGGTGGTCGCTGTGCAGACCAGATTTGTTAGAAAATGTATTTTGATAGATGGTGTCGTGTTGCTGAATTGCTGCGCCTAAATCAGTAAAAAATTTCTCATCTTCTAATTTACCTCCGGCGTTCATGCCTATCGGGTTACCAGACATATCTAAATTCATCATGTATTTAATATTGTCAATCGTATTGTTTTTAATCGCTTGTGCTACCAAAAATTTGCTTCCAAGAAGACCTTGCTCTTCACCCATAAACATTACAAATTTTACAGTTCTTTTAGGATGAAGATTGTTTGCTTTAAATGCTCTTGCGATATCAACAACTGCAAAAGACCCTATACCATTATCGATAGCTCCTGTCGCTAAATCCCAAGAATCTAAATGACCCCCGAGTATAATTTCCTCTTCAGGAATTGTGGTACCAGGTAATGTGGCCACAACATTTCGAGCTTTAATAACATCGCTTTTATTGGTCATTGCTATTTTGGCAGTGGCTTTTTTGGTTTTTAATGATTCTTTTAAAGCCATACCATCTTCTTTACCAATACATACCGCAGGAATTGGAATTAACGCTCCGGTTACAGAAGCAGTGCCTGTTAAAAGAACCCCGTTATCCACTTGATTCACGATGATGATACCGATTGCACCATATTTTATAGCTAACGCGGTTTTTTCACTACGGTGAAGATTCGTTAAGCCTTCTGCGCTATCAGGTAGAATGCTTATGTAAGCTAAGGCAATTTTCCCCTTAACTGCATCAGGATTGGCTGCATAGTCTGCTTCTAAGCCATTGCCCATATCTACTATTTCTCCTGTTACATTCGCTTCTATAGGAGAATGACCTAGGGTAACAACTTTTATAGGTTCATCATTAATGGTTAAAGAAACATCGCCACGTGCCCATGCTTCAACTTCAAACGTTTGATAGGCAACATCTTCAAAGCCGTATTCTTTAAATTTATTATAGGTGTATTCTTCAGCTTTTGCACCATTAGTCGACCCTGTTAATCTATGACCGATGGTTTCGGTAGCTTCCTTTAAAATACTATATCCTTTGGTGTTGGCTTTAATTTCAGAATCTATGCGTGCAAATAATTCGGCTTGTGACTCTTCTTTTTTGGTTTCACCGCATGAACTTATTATGATGGCTAATAAGGCTAAAAAAATTGGTTTCTTCATATATTAATTTATTGAGTTATGATTTTAGTTTTTGATTTTTAATTCACTTTTTTTCAATTGAATATTCAATTTTTTGATTTCAACATCTACGAATTTTTTGAATTTCGCATCTACATCCTTAAGACGTTTGTTGAAAATAGCATATACTTCTCTCTGCTGGTCTGTAGGTTTGAAATCTGCTCCATATCCGCCAATATCACTTGCCAACGCACTTAGTCTACCATATAGTTTCATGGGAGATCTAAAAGCATCTTCTCGCGCCCCGGTTAATTGTATGTCATAAAGCGTAGCAGCAATGGTTTCTGCTACTTTTTTTAATTCTTGATATTTTTTACGATCTGTACTACGTTCTAGTTTGGGCATAATTTCGTTTAATTCTGCCCTTATGGTTTCAATATCGTTTATCATGGTGACGGCGAGGTTCATTGCATCTCGAAGTTCCAATGAGAACGCTACTTGTTCTGTTAATTCTTTTAGACTTGCTTCAGAATTTGGATCTTTTAAAACCTCTAATTCACGAATAAATTCTTCTTCACCTACAATCAATTTTATTTTATAATTTTTAGGCACCACTCTTGGGCCGAATTGACCGCGCCATAAATCTAAATCCCAAGTAACTAAAGGGCGCCATCCTTCACCATTTAGTTGTACCCATGGCCTTCCTGGAGGTGTTGTCTTTAATTTTGCTTTATAAGTGGGTTCATATCTCAAATCCCACATTACTCGATGTATTCCTGCGTTCTGTTTGCCTTTTAAGGTTCTGATAATTTCATCGTTATCAGTTAATACTTGAATTTCTACTTTTTGATTGGTGCTATCTTGTAAATAATAATGGATGTCTGCTCCGTAAGCAGGGTTGGTTCCGGAGTTCAAACTTGGTCCATCAGTTTTTATACTTTGTTGGTCTATAAATCGATATGCTGGTCGTAGACTAAATAAATGTGCTGATTTAATCTTTGCATCTAAATCGAATTCACGTAATGGAGCTACATTATCTAAGATGTAATAACCACGGCCATATGTACCGACAACTAAATCATCAAACCGTTCTTGTATCTCAAGCCAATAGACAGGAGATGGTGGTAAGTTATTTCGAAAACGCATCCAGTTAGCACCATCATCGTAGCTTATATAAAGACCGTTGTCAACGCCGAGGTATAACATGCCTTCTCTTTTGGGGTCTTCCTTTATTACATGTGCAAAGCTATGTACTGATTTTGGGACAGTGGAGCTTATCAATTTCCACGATAATCCATAATCTTCGGTTTTATATACATAAGGATTAAAATCTCCCATTTGATGTAAGTCTACGGTGATATATGACGTTCCTTTTTTATAACGAGATATTTCAATATTGGCTATGGTACCCCACTTAGGTAGGTCTGGAATATTCGCTGTTACATTAGTCCAACTTGCTCCTCCATTTTTGGTTAAATGAACTTGTCCGTCATTACTGCCTGTCCATATTAAGCCAGGCTCTAGCTCAGATTCTTCAATGCTGAATAAAACCGAACCATCAAAGGTCATCAAGTTATCAACGGCTATTCCACCAGAATTTTGTTGGTGTGTTTTATCATTCAACGTCAAATCAGGACTAATAACCTGCCAACTTTGGCCTCCATCATCACTTTTATGTACAAATTGACTTCCTACATATACTCTATGTTTGGTATGAGGAGAAAATGCTAATGGAAAATTCCAATGCCAGCGATATTTCAATTTACCGGGCTCCCAACCATAGCCTGCCTCTGGCCATACACGAACATCACGTACGTGCCCTGTTTTTGCATTGTAGCGTTGCAAACCCCCATCATAACAGCCAGACCATACTATGTCATTATCGAAAGGGTCTGGTTGGGCAAAACCGCTTTCACATCCTCCAACACCTTGCCATAAACCTAAAGGAATATAACCCTGCCTACTATTGCTCGGTCCTTTATAAGAATAACCATCTTGTCGATTACCATAAACGTTGTAAGGAATCTGATCATCTACTGAAACATGATACATTTGTGCTATAGGCAGCACGATGCGTTGAAAAGTTTCGCCGTGATTTATACTAATACTTGCTCCACCGTCATGAGCAACCATAATTCGGTCAGCATTAGAGGGGTCTATCCAAATGTCATGATTGTCACCTCCTGCGCTATACCCTCCTTTAATTGTTTTTCCTCCGTCTTTTGAAATGCTAAACTTAACACTTGCAAAATATAGCTCGTTTGGATCTGTTGTGGATACCGCCATACGAGTATAATAAGGTGCTCTTTCTGCTATATCGTGATTTCGAGTTTGTAAAGTCCATGTTTCTCCAAAATCTTCGGAACGGTATAATGCCGGACTACCAATTTCAAAAAGAGCGTAAACTATATTCGGATTTGAATGGGAAATTGCAACCGCCGTTTTACCTACGGGATTTTCTTTACCTCCAGGAAGACCTTTTGTATGTAGTGGTTCCCAATTTTCGCCACCATCAGTTGTTCTATATACGCCTCCTCCAGGACCACCACTATTTAATCCCCAAGTATTTATTTGGATGGACCACATACCCACTAATAGGCGATTAGGATTTTTCGGGTCTATAGCTAGCTCGGCCGCACCGGTGTTTTCATCTATAAAAAATATGCGTTTCCAAGTTTCACCACCATCTGCCGTTTTATAAACGCCACGTTCTTGTTGTTTACCATACGTATGGCCTAATGCTGCAGCGTATACGATGTCAGGATTAGTAGGATGAACGATTACGCGACCAATACGACCTGTTTTTTCCAGACCCATATTTTTCCAGGTCTTTCCGCCGTCTATAGATTTATAGATACCATCTCCCATTGCGTGCGCAGGTCTTATAACAAAAGTTTCACCTGTACCTACCCATACAATATCTGGATTGGTAGGCGTAATAGCTAAAGAGCCTATAGAGGATACTTCTTGATCATCAAAAATTGGATTCCACGTGGTACCTGCATCGGTTGTTTTCCATAACCCACCAGATGCTGCACCAATATAAGTCGTCATTGGATCCTCTTGAATTCCTGCAATAGCAATGGTACGATTACCTTCAGGACCGATAAATCGAAATTTTAGATTTTCAAAAACAGAACTTTGAGTTTGGGCGAATGTAGATAAGAATACTAAAAAAAATAGTGATGCAATAAGAAGCCTATTTTTCATTAGTTATTGGTTTTTTTGGTTGAGATACACAAGTTAACTAATTAGCATCTAAATGATATTAAATTTTTGGGTATGAATTTCTTAATTATATATTCTATTTTCTATTGAAACAACACATAATCCGTAATTTTATATCAAAATGTAAATTCATGAAATACGATCAAATACCTAATTCGTTATTTATAAAGAACCGAAAGAAATTTATGGATCGCATGCAGCCTAAAAGCATTGCCGTCTTTAATTCGAATGATATTTATCCGATAAGTGCTGATAGTGTATTGGCTTTTGAGCAACATAGAGACATTTTTTACTTGTCTGGTGCTGATCAAGAAGAGACTATTTTAGTGATGTTTCCAGATTCAATTAATAAAAAACATCGCGAAATTTTATTTGTTCGTGAGACAAACGAGCATATAGCAATTTGGGAAGGAGCCAAATTGACCAAAGAAATGGCTACTGCGGTTTCAGGAATTGAAACTATTCATTGGTTAAAAGATTTTGATAAAGTCTTCTTTGATTTGATGACCGAAGCAGAAACTATCTACTTCAATACTAACGAACACTACAGGCAGGCTGTAGAAACAGAAACTCGAGAGGATCGTTTCATTAAAAAACATAAGCAACAATTTCCAGCGCATCGGGTGGCAAAAAGTAACCCTATTCTACAAGAAATACGTGGAATAAAGGAGCCCGAAGAATTAGAATTGATGCAAACGGCATGTAATATTACAGAGAAAGGTTTTCGAAGATTACTTGGTTTTGTAAAACCGGGCGTAATGGAATATGAAATAGAGGCAGAGTTACTGCACGAATTTGTGAGTAACCGTTCAAAAGGTTTTGCATATCCGCCTATTATCGCTTCAGGTAATAATGCTAATGTCTTACATTATTTAGAGAACAATAAGGCTTGTAATGATGGTGATTTAATTTTAATGGATGTTGCTGCAGAATACGCAAATTACTCAAGTGATTTGACCAGAACTATACCTGTGAACGGTAAATTCACCAAACGACAAAAAGAGGTTTATAATGCTGTTTTACGCGTAAAAGATGATGCTACAAAAATGTTGGTTCCTGGTACCCTTTGGGCAGAGTACCATAAAGAATGTGGTAAACTAATGACTTCTGAATTATTAGGTTTGGGATTATTAGATAAAGCTGATGTTCAAAATGAGAACCCAGATTGGCCTGCATATAAAAAATACTTTATGCACGGTACTAGTCACCATATAGGTTTAAATACGCATGATTATGGAGCATTAAAAACACCTATGAAAGCTAACATGGTTTTTACTGTTGAACCAGGCATCTATATACCAGCGGAAAAAATGGGCGTTCGCTTAGAAGATGATGTAGTTATTCAAGAGAAGGGAGAACCTTTTAATCTTATGGCAAATATTCCTATTAAAGCAGATGAGATAGAAGAATTGATGAACAAATAATACCAGAGAATGAAATTAGTATCGTGGAATGTTAATGGCATAAGAGCTTCTGTAAAAAAAGGATTCGAGGAAATTGTTAAAGATTTTGACGCAGATGTTTTTTGCATTCAAGAAACAAAGGCCCAAGATGATCAGGTGAGCGAAGCTTTAAAGAATGTAAGTGGTTATGAGCTTTACACCAATAGTGCTGATAAAAAAGGGTATTCAGGTACAGGTATATTAACCAAACAAAAACCTGTAGAGTTTAAAAAGAACATGGGCATTGCAGAGCATGACTTAGAAGGCCGTATCACCCATTCTGAGTATGAAGAATTTCATTTGGTTAATGTATATATTCCTAATAGTGGTAATGGACTAAAGCGATTGGATTATAGAGCCGGATGGGACAAGGATTTTACCAACTACCTTAAAGAACTCTCAAAAACAAAACCGTTGATTATTACAGGCGATTTTAATGTTGCCCATACAGAAAATGATTTGGCGAACCCGAAAAGCAATTACAACAAAACATCAGGGTTTACACAGGTTGAAATTGATGGATTTGATAGGATGTTGAGTGAATTGAATTTGGTAGACAGTTTTAGAACTTTGCATCCAACAACGTTTGATAAATATACATTTTGGAGTATGCGTGGTGGTGCACGAGATAGAAATATAGGTTGGCGTCTAGATTACTTTTTAGTTAGTGAATCTATTTGGGACAAAGTGAAATCTGCTCAAATTCATGATCAAATTATGGGTAGTGACCATTGTCCTATAAGTTTAGAAATAGATTTTTAGAATATGGGATTATTTCTATTATTTCAAGAATCTTCTAAGATTGAAAAAAAGATGCAAGAAGCACCTGATAATTCTTATGAAATAGGTGTAGCTATTGGAACCTACCTTCCTTTTGTTGTGTTGGTTTTAATAGCTTATATCTTTTATTACTATTCGAAAAAGAGAAAAAGTCGGGAATAAGCATTTTGAAGTTTATTCTGGTTTATTTATAATTATCATATTAGTTATAACAAATACAATAACCGCTGGCAAAACCCACCCTAAACTATATTGCTGAAGCGGTATCCACAAGAAAGTGTCTGCTGCAGGAGCTATAGCGCTTATACTTCCCAAGAAATCTGGAAAACTAAATAAGATAGTCGCTATGGTAACAGCTTTAAAAACTAAAGGGGATGCATACTTGTCTGGAACTACATTTAGTAAAATTAAAATGATAGTAATAGGGTAAATAAACATTAATGATGGCAATGCTACTGCAATGATATAGCCAACATTGAACTGGCCCATTAACACCCCTAAGACACTTCCTATAACGGCTGTTATATTATACGCGATTTGAGAATCATTGAATCTTGACCTTACAAAATCTGCAGTTCCTGTAACAATACCCACAGCAGTTGTAAAACAAGCGACACCTACTAATATGCTTAAAAATAAATTACCTACGTTACCAAGGCTGTTTATAGCCAAACCAGATAGTAGGGCAGTTCTAGTAGTGTCGGCATCAAATACAGAATGAACCAAGGCGCCAGATAGTATTAAACCTAAGTATATGAGAGCTAGGGCTAGGCCTGCCAACCATCCTGCACTACGGATTAACGTTTTTTTGTCCTTATATGATGCACCCGTATGCCTTAAATTAATAGAAATAATTAGTACTCCACCAACAACAACAGCCCCAATTGCGTCAAAAGTTTGATAACCTTCCAAAATTCCATTGGCAAAAGGACTGGCAATTGCTGTTGATCCAAAATCGAATGGAAAAGAGAAAATTGTAATTCCGATAACAAAAAGCAAAATAAGAATAATTGCCGGCGTCAATATTTTTCCTAAAATGACCAATATTTTTGAGCGGTTCATTGCAAAAACAAATACTAAACCAAAATAAAAACTACTTGTAAACCAAGGCGAAATATCCCAAAAAGGTTGTATTGCCATTTCATGTGTAACCGAAGCTGTCCTAGGGCTAGGTAATGCTATGGCTATGGCATAAATGAAAAAGGCGTAGATCAAACTAAAGGTCGGAGATATCTTTTTGCCGAAATCCATTAACGTTCCTTGTAATTTAGCATGTGCTAAAATGCCTAGAATGGGGATTAAAACGGCAGAAAGGCAAAAACCTATGGTTACGATTAACCACTGATTTCCAGAATTAAAACCTAATAATGGAGGTAGTATTAAATTACCCGCTCCAAAAAAAAGGGAGAAAAGCGCAAAGGCGGTAACGAGAATTTCCTTCTTCTTGAACATGGTTACAAATTAAGTGAAAGATTATGAAATAACAGACATGCGGTTGTTTTTGATTTTGTAAGACACCAAAAAAAAGTAGATTGACAACAGGTTACGCATCACTCACAACAATTACTAGTTCAGTCGCTTAATATACAGTATTTTAATAATAGGAAATTTAGCGTAAGCGATTTCTCTTGTTAGTTGAACCTAAAATATTAATCGCATTTTCTCGAATACCCAAATCGAAATTCTCGCAAAAAAACCTACAGCATGAAAAAAATATTCTGCAACATTTTCGGCCATCACTACTCCATTTCAAAAAAAGTGACCTCTCATATTAAAGAATACAAATGTATTCATTGTCAAAAAGAAGTAACAACAGATGTAAGTGGAAACCTTGCTTTACTAACACCTGAATTACAAGATATCAACAGAACTTTAGAGCATATTTACCAAAGAAGACATACTGCAACACAACAAGTAGCTTAGTAAATTCTTTATTCGGTAAAAGAATTCCAACCCTGAGCGCTTAATGGAATCTTCGTATTATTCCTGGAAATTAAGAAAGCACCTTCTTCTTTACCCGTGGTATGCCCCACGACGGTTAAGTTAGGATTGCCCTTTATTTTCAGGAATTCTTTTTGGGCTATAGTAAACAATAACTCATAATCTTCACCACCACTTAAGGCTACAAGCGTACTATCTACCTTAAACTCTTCGCAAGCAGCAATCACCGTTGGGTCTAATGGAATTTTATCTTCATATAAATTAACACCCACACCGCTGCTTTTACTTAAATGTAAAATTTCAGAAGAAAGTCCGTCGCTTATGTCAATCATAGATGTAGGACGTACATCTAATTTTTTCAATAATTCAATAATATCTTTTCGAGCTTCTGGTTTTAATTGTCGTTCTACGATATAAGAATAGGGTTCTAAATCTGGCTGACTATTTGGGTTAACCTTAAATACCTCTTTTTCACGCTCCAAAACTTGAAGACCCATATAAGCAGCGCCTAAATCACCCGAAACGACCAAAAGATCATTAGGTTTAGCACCTGACCTGTAAGCAATATCTTCTTCATTAGCTACACCTATTGCAGTAACACTAATCATTAAGCCTGTTTTAGAGGAGGTAGTGTCACCGCCAACTAAATCAACATTATACGCTTTACATGCTGTAGCAACTCCTGCATAAAGCTCTTCTAATGCTTCTAAAGGAAATCTATTAGAAACCGCGATAGAAATGGTTACTTGCGTGGCAGTAGCATTCATCGCATATATATCTGATAAGTTTACCATGATAGCCTTGTAGCCCAGGTGTTTTAATGGCATATATGCAAGGTCGAAGTGAACGCCTTCAATCAACAAATCAGTACTAATGACTGTTTTTTTGTTTTTAAAATCTAAAACGGCAGCATCATCGCCAATACCTTTTAAAGTAGATTTTTGCTCAATTTTAAAGTCCTTTGTAAGATGTTCTATAAGGCCAAATTCGCCTAATTTCTCTAAAGATGTCTTTTCTTGATTCTTGTCTTCTAGCATGCTGCAAAAATAAGAAGTATTACTAGACCTAGAGCATAAAAAAACCGAAGCTTTTTAGCTCCGGTTATTACTATTAAAATTTACAATCTATCCGACTGAATAACCATCTCTATACGTACGCTTAACGTATTTATTCGCTGGTTCGAAATTGGTAATTTTCATATTTGCAGCATCCCACTGTAAACGTTTTCTGCCGTGGTATTGTCTACCACCACCCCAGAAGCTTTGGTTTTCAACTGTAGGATCTACTTCGAAGTATGATTTTAATGCCAAGTTACCGATAAGAATACTTTCTGTAAACGGACCTGCATAATCAAATGAAGAACTGGTTTCAGCATTACCATAACCCGCCATACAAGCATTTACCCATTGTAAATAATGACCTTCAGGTACACGTGCAATAGTTTGTTCTACTTCGAACTGTTCGTTTAGGCTTAATGGAAGAAGTCTAGGGTTTGCGCCATAACAATCAGCCATCAATTTACCTTTGGTGCCAATAAATAAAACACCACCATCCCAGTTTCCTAAAGCTTCATCATCACCTAATTCTTCTGGTCTTTCGGGTAGTAAGCCACCATCCATCCAAGTAACTTTTATTTTACCTTTTCCATCGGTTCTTGGGTAGCTTAAATGTATTTTACTAGAGTTCGGAAAGCTTTTTGGATAATCTTTATATTCAAAATTCCCGCTAAAAGAATCTGAAACACTACATTCCACCGTGTCTGGGTACAATATTGGTAATATTCTATAAACAGGATCCATGATATGACACGCCATATCACCTAGTGCTCCAGTACCAAAATCTGACCATCCTCTCCAATCAAAAGGTAGATACGCATTGTTATAATCTCGCATTGCAGCAGTACCTAACCAAAGATCCCAATTTAGTCCTTTTGGCACTCTGTCTTTTTTAGTAGGAGTTTGTAATGCTTGTGGCCATATAGCTCTGTTTGTCCAACATTTTACGGTATGTACTTCACCAATAATTCCTGTATCATAAATTTCTTTCATGGTTCGAACACCATCTCCAGAACCACCTTGGTTCCCCATTTGAGTAACTACTTGGAATTTCTTGGCTGCTTCGGTCAGCATTCTAGCCTCCCAAATATCATGGGTCAATGGTTTCTGTACATATACATGCTTGCCCATTGACATTGCCTGGTAAGCTGCAACAGCATGGTTGTGATCAGGAGTAGAAACAGATACAGCATCGATATTGTCTGCTTCCTTTTCTAGCATTTCTCTAAAATCATTGAAATAACTAGCTTTTGGGAATGCTTCTCTTGAGGCAATTGCCTGTCTGTCATCAACATCACAAAGTGATACAATATTTACATTCGGACTCTCGGCAAAAGAGGCAATATCGCTTTGACCTTTTCCGCCGGCACCAATACCTGCAATATTTAATTTATCACTAGGAGCAATAAATCCTGGCCCACCTAAGACATGTCTCGGTACAATCATAAAACCCGCGGCTGCCATACCGGTATTTTTTATAAATTTTCTACGGGAGTTCTTTTTAAAATTCATCTTTTTGTTTGACATAAAGTGTTGTTGTTTTAGTTGTATTTTGATTTGGACTTCAAGATAATTCAATTAAGTCAATTACTTGAAGGTCATTGCGGATTTATGATTTTTGAACCAATGCAATTAGTATCTTTAAGTATTGAAATTAAAACAATTACATGAAAAAGGGATTTTGGTTTTTAACATTTATTGTGATTTTCGGATGCTCTTCAGAAGACAATATGGAGGTTGAGGTTGATAATCAAATTGAAAAACCAGGAGAAGAAACACCGCCCATAGAAAATATCACAACTGCGATTGTACCATGTGAAAACGGAATGGCGGGCATTTATCCTTGTAATGGATATGATTTAGTCGCCCATATTTCTACAAGTGAAATGTCTGCTGATGAAGGTAATGATATATGGGGTTGGACGGATGATGAAAGCGGTAAAGAATATGCTTTAATGGGGTTAAATAATGGAACCGCTTTTATAGATATATCAGATGCAGTAAATCCTATTTTTCTTGGTAAGTTACCTACTGCCACAAGCTCGAGTTCGTGGAGAGATGTGAAAATTTATGGAGACTATGCCTATATCGTATCAGAAGCAAATGGTCATGGCGTTCAAATTTTTGACTTAAAAAAATTGCGAAACGTAACTAATCCTCCTCAAGTATTCTCTGCTGATGGGCGTTATACTGCCTTGGGTAATGCTCATAATATTGTGATTAATGAAACATCTGGTTTTGCGTATCCTGTTGGCACCGATAGAGATGATCAGTTTAATGGCGGCGTGCATTTTTTAAATCTTGAAAACCCAATAGCGCCTGCTTTGGCCGGTGGTTGGGGATTGAATGGGTATACGCATGATGCTCAAGTTATTACTTATAATGGCCCTGATAATACTTATGTAGGATCAGAAATATTTGTGGGTGCAAATGAAGACCAAGTAGTGGTGGTAGATATTTCAGATAAAAATGCGCCTGTAACGTTGGCAACATTGCCTTATCCAAATATCGGATACACGCATCAAGGTTGGTTTACAGAGGATCATCGCTATTTTATATTAGGAGATGAGTTAGATGAAGTTCGCCAAGGGTTTAAAACACGTACCCTAATTTTTGATATGTTAGATTTAGATAATCCGGTTTTACATTATACATATTTAGGTCCAACAAATGCTATTGACCACAATGGCTATGTTTTAGGAAATGAGTTTTTCTTAGCAAATTATACTGCAGGCGTTCGTGTTTTAGATATTACTGAAATTGAAGGTAAAACTATAACTGAGAAGGCATTTTTTGATACCTATCCAGCTAATAATAATACACAATTTGCAGGAGTTTGGAGTGTTTACCCCTATTTTGATAGTGGTAATATTATCATTAGTGATATTAATAGCGGATTTTTTGTAATTCAAAAATCAAACTAATTATGCGAAAAATATTTTTTCTATTTCTCGCTTGTTTCATCTTTTCTTGTGCAAAAGAAGAGGCTGAAATTGCATTTGATTCTTTAAATACTGAATTTAAGGGAGAACTCGATTTTATAAAAAATTTTGGAGGTAGTAGAAATGAAAGTGCACAGGCCATTGTAAAAACCACCGACGGCGGTTTTGCAATTTTAGGATATACAGAAAGTATTAATGGGGATATCTCAACAAAAACTGAAGAAGAAAATGATTATTGGTTTTTGAAATTTGATGAAAATTCGAATTTGCAATGGAATAAAACCTACGGTGGTAGTAAAGATGATATAGGCCAAAGCCTCGCTCAAACAAGTGATGGAGGCTTTATTTTAACTGGCTATTCAATGAGTAGTGATGGCGATGCATCGAAAAACGAAGGCTTTCATGACAATTGGATTTTAAAGTTAGATGCTCAAGGAAATTTGGAATGGCAAAGTAGTTACGGTTTTTCAGGGCATGATCATTCATACGATATACTTGAAGCCTCTCAAGGAGGATATTTTTTTACAGGATTTTTAGATATCACATCGGCTAGAGCAGATGGTAATACAGAAAAAGGTAATTCGTTAACAAGCCATGGTGTTGGCGAGTTTTGGGGAACTAAAATAGATGAAGAGGGTAGTGTGCAATGGCGAGGTTATTTCGGGGGTACTAATAATGACCGGGCACATGGGGTTGTGCAAACGAATGATGGTGGCTTTGTGATGGCAGGTTTTACAGAAAGTGATGATTTTGATATCAGCAATACCAATGGTAGCTACGATTTTTGGGTGGTTAAAGTAGACTCTTTTGGCAATCTAATTTGGGAACAATCTTTTGGTGGCGAGGGTATTGAGGTGTCGTATGATATTGCTAAAACGAGAGATAATGGTTTTGTTGTGGTTGGTAATACTTTTAGCACAAATGGCGATATTTTATTAAACCACGGAGAATCGGATATGTGGATGATTAAACTAGATGAAGAAGGTAATTTAATTTGGGAGCAAACCTATGGTGGTAGTCAGTTCGATTTGGCACAGGCGGTTGTTCAAAGTAAAGATGGAGGGTTTTTAATAACGGGTAATAGTAAAAGTGACGATAAAGACAGTTCATTAAATAATGGCGAAAATGATATTTGGTTGGTTAAAACAAATGCATTTGGTGACCTTGTTTGGGAAAAATCATTTGGAGGTTCAGGGTTAGATTTTGGGTTTGATCTACTTGAAAATACAGACGGTAGTATTCTTATTGTAGGCGAATCTTCAAGTACAGATTTTGGTTCAGTATCTTCTAAAGGAAACGCAGACTTAATTCTTCTTAAAATCAAATAGCGAACTCCACTCTTTTCTTATAAGATTCATTGATACTTATATACGTTATAATAATGTTAGGTTCTATGGAAAAAACCTACTTATAACCTATATTTGTAAACTATTTAGATTAAATCTAGTTAATATATGATTCAAGTATCAGAAACGGCTAAACAGAAAGTCATCAACCTTATGACGGAAGAAGGTTTTGATGCGACAACGGATTATGTTCGAGTAGGTGTAAAAAGCGGCGGATGTAGCGGATTATCCTACGAATTGAACTTTGATAACAAAAAGGCTGATGCCGATAAAGTTTTCGAAGACAACAACGTGCGAATTATTGTAGATAAAAAGAGCTTTTTATATTTAGTAGGTACGGTCTTAGAATACTCTGGTGGCCTCAACGGTAAGGGTTTTGTTTTTAATAACCCTAATGCACAACGAACTTGTGGTTGTGGTGAGAGTTTTTCATTATAAATCGATAATTGTTAGTTGAGTAAAATCAATTAACCAATTAAACTATATGGCATATACAGAAGAAGAATTAAAAAAAGAATTGGAAACCAAAGAGTACGAATATGGTTTCTATACAGATATTGAATCTGATACATTTCCTATTGGCTTAAGCGAAGAAATTGTTATTGCCATTTCAAAGAAAAAGGAAGAACCAGAGTGGATGACACTTTGGCGTTTAGAAGCTTTTCGAATTTGGGAAAAAATGGAAGAACCTACATGGGCTAATGTTCATTATGGTAAACCAGATTTTCAGGCGATTAGCTATTATTCTGCTCCAAAAGCTGCGGATCCTAATAAAAAATTGGAAGATGTTGATCCAGATTTGTTAGAAATGTATCGTAAGCTTGGTATTTCGGTTGACGAACAAAAGAAGTTGCAGAATGTTGCGGTTGATATTGTTGTCGATTCTGTTTCTGTAGCAACAACCTTCAAAAAGACATTGGCAGAAAAGGGAATTATTTTTATGCCTATTTCAGAGGCTATTAAAGAGCATCCAGAATTGGTGAAAAAATATATGGGTACGGTTGTACCGAAGACTGATAATTTTTATGCTGCGTTAAATTCAGCGGTCTTTACCGATGGTTCTTTTTGTTATATTCCAAAAGGTGTAAGATGCCCAATGGAGCTTTCCACATATTTTAGAATCAATCAAGCTGGTACAGGTCAGTTCGAGCGTACGCTACTTATTGCTGATGAAGATAGTTATGTAAGTTATTTAGAGGGTTGTACTGCACCATCTAGAGATGAGAATCAACTGCATGCTGCCGTTGTAGAATTAATTGCTTTGGACGGGGCAGAGATTAAATATTCAACTGTTCAGAACTGGTTTCCTGGTAATAAGGAAGGTAAGGGAGGTGTTTATAACTTCGTTACTAAAAGAGCCATATGTGAAAAGAATGCTAAAGTATCTTGGACACAAGTTGAAACAGGTTCAGCCGTTACGTGGAAATATCCATCTTGTATCTTAAAAGGAGATAATTCAATCGGTGAATTTTATTCAATTGCGGTAACCAATAATTACCAACAAGCTGATACAGGTACTAAAATGATTCATTTAGGTAAGAATACGAGAAGTACTATTATTTCAAAAGGTATTTCTGCAGGAAAATCACAGAATAGTTACCGTGGTTTGGTTCAAGTAAATAGTAGAGCTGATAATGCACGTAACTTCTCTCAATGCGATTCACTTTTAATGGGTAACGAATGTGGAGCTCATACCTTTCCTTATATCGAAGCGAAGAACAAGTCTGCAATGATAGAGCATGAGGCTACAACCAGTAAAATTGGTGAAGACCAAATATTTTATTGTAACCAAAGAGGTATACCTACTGAAAAAGCGATTGCTTTAATCGTAAATGGCTTTAGTAAAGAGGTTCTGAATAAATTACCAATGGAATTTGCTGTAGAAGCTCAGAAACTATTAGAAATCAGTTTAGAGGGTTCTGTAGGATAAATTGAAAGCTAGTTTTAAAAAATTAATGAAGAAGTTTTTAACCATATTAGTTCTTGTTGCCGCGTTTAGTTGCAAGGAAATTAAAAGCGAAACTAAAGCTGCAAATACTACTGTAGAAGTAGTTAAACCAGAGGTGAAATTGTACGCCTTTAACGGTGGTACAGTACTCGCGAATAATTTAGAATTGTTTTCTCAAGACACTACGTATCATGGCCAGTCAAAAGAATTTTCGGATCCTTTTTATGTGATAAGTCATCCGAAAGGAAATTTAATGTGGGATGCTGGACTTCCAGAAAGTTTGGTTGGTGCTGAAACACCATTTACAACTCCAAATGGTAATTTTACAATTTCTCGAAAAGAACGCGTTTTAGACCAGTTAAGTACTATTGGATTGTCACCTTCTGATATAAATTATATTGCCCTATCACACACTCATTTTGATCATACAGGTCATGCTAATGTTTTTAAAAGTTCGGTATGGTTAGTTCAAAAAAATGAGCATGATTTTATTACCAGTCCTGAGATTATGGAAGGTAATGCAGATTTATATAATGCAATATCACAATTGAATAATATACAAGAACTAAGTGGTGATTTTGACGTATTTGGTGACGGGACTGTGGTTATCAAATCAATGCCTGGCCATACTCCAGGACATCAAGTTTTGTTTTTAGATTTAGCAGAAAACGGACCAACATTATTAACAGGTGACTTGTATCACTTTTATGAAAATAGAGAAAACAGAGGCGTTCCAAGTTTTAATACAGATGTTAATCAAACCCTTGCCAGTATGAATGTGTTTGAAGCCTTTGTAAAGCAAAAAGATGCAAAAGTATATATACAACACTCAAAAGAAGATTTTAATAAAATGCCTAAGGCACCAGAATATTTAAAGTAGTTTATTATGTTGAAAATTAAAAACCTACACGCTAGCGTAGAGGATAAGGAAATATTAAGGGGAATTAATCTTGAAGTAAAAGCAGGTGAAGTGCATGCTATTATGGGGCCTAACGGTTCTGGTAAAAGTACTTTAGCTTCTGTTATAGCAGGTAAAGAGGAATTTGAAGTCACAAAAGGTTCTGTTGAATTGAACGGAGAAGACCTAGAAGATGTTTCGCCAGAGGAACGAGCTCATAAAGGAGTTTTTCTTTCTTTTCAGTACCCTGTAGAAATACCTGGGGTTTCTGTAACCAACTTTATGAAAACGGCAATTAATGAGTCTCGTAAAGCAAAAGGTTTAGAAGATATGCCTGCAAAGGAAATGTTGAAGCTTATTCGTGAAAAATCTGAATTACTGGAAATTGACCGTAAGTTTTTATCTAGATCATTGAATGAAGGTTTTTCAGGCGGTGAGAAAAAACGTAACGAGATTTTTCAAATGGCAATGCTAGAGCCTAAAGTCGCTATTTTAGATGAAACCGATTCTGGTTTAGATATCGATGCACTTCGTATTGTAGCTAATGGTGTAAACAAATTGAAGAGTAAAGACAACGCTGTAATTTTAATTACACACTACCAACGTTTGTTAGAGTATATCGTTCCTGATTTTGTACACGTTTTACATAATGGTAAAATTGTTAAATCTGGCGGTAAAGAATTAGCACTAGAACTTGAGGAAAAGGGTTACGATTGGTTGAAACAAGAAACAACAGTATAATTTGCGGTATTCAATATCAGTTAGCAGTATCTACTGTAAACTGATATTGAGCATTGCCAACTGAAAAAGTATGGATTTAAAAGATAAATTGATTTCCTCTTTTATGGCGTTTGAGAACAACGTGGATGTTGAACATCCAATACACGATGTTCGTACGGCTGCCATTAAAAATTTTGAGGAAAAAGGATTTCCTTCTAAAAAGGAAGAAGCTTGGAAGTATACATCACTAAATAGTTTGCAAAAAATTGATTTCAGTATTTTCCCAAAGCAGGAAAATACATTGGAATACAAAGATGTTAAGCGATATTTTCTTCATGAAATCGATTCATATAAGATTGTTTTCGTAGATGGAATTTATAGCTCTTTTCTTTCTGAAACTACACATGATGGTGTTGATATCTGTTTACTGAGCTCAGCGTTGACTAAGCCAATGTATAAGCAGGTAATAGATGTTTATTTTAATAAAATAGCGTCAAAAGACGAGTCGCTAACTTCCCTAAATACTGCATTTAGTCGTGAAGGGGCTTATATCTATATTCCAAAGAATAAGATGCCTAAAAAGCCGATAGAGATTTTACATTTCTCTACAGGTAATGAAGCTTCATTAATGTTACAGCCAAGAAACTTGGTGGTCGTTGAAGAAAATGCTGAGGTTCAGATAATAGAGCGTCACCAAAGCTTAACTTCAAACGAAGTACTTACGAATGCGGTTACTGAAATATACGCGGCAAAAAGTGCCATTGTTGACTTTTATAAAATACAGAATGATGTAGCTACTGCATCCCTAATAGATAATACCTATATTGATCAAAAAGATAAAAGCCTTGTTAAGGTACATACTTTCTCTTTTGGAGGAAAAATGACACGTAACAATCTTAATTTTTATCAAAATGGGGAGTATATTGACTCTACCATGAAAGGGGTAACTATTTTAGGTGAGAAACAACATGTAGATCATCATACTTTAGTACATCATATACAACCTAATTGCGAAAGTCACCAAGATTATAAAGGTATTTATGGTGATAGTTCAACAGGGGTGTTTAATGGTAAAATTATCGTAGATAAGATTGCTCAAAAAACAAACGCTTTTCAACAAAACAACAATATTTTAATTAGTGATAAGGCTAGCATTAACACAAAACCTCAGTTAGAGATTTTTGCTGATGATGTAAAGTGTTCACATGGTTGTACTATTGGTCAGTTAGATGAAGATGCGATGTTCTATTTGCAATCTAGAGGTATTCCTGAAAAAGAAGCGAGAGCTTTATTAATGTATGCTTTTGCGAATAACGTGCTTTCTTCTGTACGTATTCCTGAATTAAAAGCTAGAATCAATAAGCTGATTGCTAAAAAGCTTGGGGTGAACCTTGGTTTTGATTTATAGAACTAAATGCTAAAGAACAATTCATACAAAAGAGTCATTATTATAATGGCTCTTTTTGTTTTTTCACACCAAATTATTACTTCACAAGAAGCCCATTTTGGAGTAAAAGGAGGGTTGAATTATTCGTCTGTAGTTGGGGATTTAACAGAGGGCATTAAGTTTAGGTTTTCTGGACATATTGGTGTTACTTTTGAAATTGATTTCTACGGAGATTTTAAACTTCAGCCAGAGCTCTTATATTCATCACAAGGGTTTCAGTATAGCACAGATTTAGCTTCTATACAATCTGGTGGTTCTACAGGAGAGGAAAATGATTTTAGAACCAACGTTCAGTTAAACTTTATTACGATCCCAATCATAGGAAAATTTGCTCTTAACGATCGTCTAGATGTAGAATTTGGGCCTCAGTTTGGTTTCTTGTTGAATCAAGTGATAAAAAATAAGGACTTAGATCAAAATGATGCTTCAGATACCAAAAGGCGATCTACTATTTCTGGAGATTTTCAGCTGGATTATGGTGTTGCTATTGGTTTAGGAATTAAACTGAATGATAATTTTACGGTAGCACCTAGATTTTATATCGGACTGCGAAATAGGCTTAACGGTTTAGAAGGAGTGCAGAACTACAACGCTGTTATTCAGGTATCATTAATTTATTTGCTAAGATAATAGACAGATACCTGATATGTTTTCATTATCGGGTATCTTTGTATATAAGAAGATTGACTATGTTAGATATTAAAAAAATAAGGGAAGATTTCCCTATACTAAAGCGTAAAGTAAACGGTAAACCATTGGTTTATTTAGATAATGCGGCTACCTCTCAAACACCGCAGCAAGTTATTAATGTTATTGTAGACTATTACCAAAATTATAATGCCAATATTCACCGCGGGGTACATACGCTTTCACAAGAAGCTACGGACAAATACGAGCAGGCGAGAAATAAAATTCAAAAGCATTTTAATGCTGCTAAGCCCTACGAAATCATTTTTACTTCTGGCACTACGCATAGTATAAATCTAGTGGCTAATGGTTTTTCTTCGTTAATTAAAAAAGGTGATGAAATTTTAGTTTCTGCAATGGAGCATCATTCTAATATTGTGCCTTGGCAAATGCTTTGTGAACGAACTGGGGCCATATTAAAAGTGATTCCAATGAACCAAGAAGGGGAATTGCGAATGGATGTTTATGAAGAACTACTTAGTAATATGACCAAATTAGTTTTTTGTAATCATATCTCAAATGCCCTAGGCACTATTAATCCTATCGAAGAAATAATTGAGAAAGCACATAAAGTAGGTGCGGCCGTTTTAATTGATGGTGCACAAGCTGCTCCACATTTAGTTGCAGATGTTCAGGCACTCGATGTTGATTTTTATACGTGTTCGGCGCATAAAATTTGCGGACCAACGGGTGTTGGTATGTTATATGGAAAGGAAGATTGGTTGATTAAATTACCACCTTATCAAGGTGGGGGAGAAATGATTGCTGAGGTTACTTTCGAAAAAACTACGTATGCAGGTCTTCCTCATAAATTTGAAGCAGGTACGCCCAATATTTGCGGCGGTATAGCATTTGGTGCAGGGTTAGACTATATGAATGCTATAGGTTTCAAAGAAATTGCCAAGTATGAGCATGAGTTATTGGAATATGCGACTCAGGAGTTGTTAAAAATTGACGGACTCAAAATTTATGGTACTGCGAAGAATAAGACCTCTGTTATTTCATTTAATATTGAAGGAATACACCCATACGATATAGGTAGCATTTTAGATAAATTAGGTATAGCTGTTCGAACTGGTCACCATTGTGCACAACCCATCATGGATTTTTATAAAATACCTGGTACTGTTCGTGCAAGCTTCGCTTTTTACAATACACGCGAAGAAGTAGATGTACTTATTTCTGGGGTGTTGAAAGCTAAAAGCATGTTGCTGTAAAACAACCACCTATCGTTTCTGTTAACTTTTGAAATCCATCAATTGTTATCGTATTTTTGTATAAAATAAAGCAATGGAAATTAAAGAGATTCAAGAAGAAATTATCGACGAGTTTTCAATGTTCGATGATTGGATGCAAAGGTATGAGTACATGATAGACCTTGGTAAATCACTTCCTTTAATAAATGAAGCATATAAGACAGAGGATAATATCATTAAAGGTTGTCAAAGTAAGGTTTGGGTACACGCAGAATTAGAAGATAATAAATTGGTTTTTACCGCCGATAGCGATGCGATTATCACCAAAGGAATAATTGCCATTTTAATACGTGTGTTTAGTAATCAAAAACCACAAGATATATTAGATGCCGATACTCAGTTTATAGATGAAATTGGGTTGAAAGAGCATCTTTCGCCAACAAGAGCGAATGGTTTGGTTAGTATGATAAAACAATTGAAACTTTACGCGGTAGCGTATCAAACACAAATTGAAGATTAGAACATTATGAGCAAAGAAAATATAGCTGAGGACAGTGCAGATTTAGGAGAAAAAATAGTTAGAGTGTTGAAGACAATATATGATCCAGAAATTCCTGTAGATATATATGAATTAGGATTGATATATGATGTTTTGGTCAATGAAGATAACGAGGTTAAAATTTTAATGACCCTAACATCGCCTAACTGTCCAGTGGCAGAAACTTTACCTGTAGAGGTTGAAGAGAAAGTGAAATCTTTAAATGAAATTAAAGATGCCGAGGTCGAAATTACTTTTGATCCGCCTTGGACTCAAGATTTAATGAGTGAAGAAGCAAAATTAGAATTGGGACTTCTTTAATTAAGAGCCGATTTCTGTCTAGATTTTAAATCTATTCTTATGCAAGACGAAATTATTAACAGAGTTGCCCAAAGTAAACTTATCACCTTCAACCTTGAAGATTATTATCCAAAAGGGGATAGAATGGTTTTAGATATCAAAGATTGGCTTTTTGAAGGGTTTATTCTAAAAGAAAAAGATTTTAGAGCTTCTGTAGAAGCACATGATTGGTCTCAATACGAGGGAGCTTATGTAGCTATTCAATGTTCTACAGATGCTATTATACCAGGGTGGGCTTACCTATTACTTAGCATTAAACTTAGTGCTTTTGCCAAAAAAGCGATACAAGGTACTTTAGTTGATTTAGAGACGAGTATTTATCAATCTATTATTGAAAAATTAGATATTTCAGCATATCATGATAAGTCGATTATCATTAAAGGATGTAGTAAAAAGCCCGTTCCGGCAAATGCTTATTTGTTTATTGCAGAAAAGTTAAGCCCAATTGCAAAATCCATTATGTATGGGGAAGCATGTTCTTCAGTACCCCTATACAAAAGAAAATAACAACTTCCTGTTAAAAGAATTTGTTTACAATTCTTACATTTGGGCGACTATAAACTATAAACATTAATATCATGAAGAAAATTGTATTAACAATGGCACTTGCATTTGTTGCAAGCGTTGGTTTTTCTCAAACAGAAGAGGAGTTAAAAGGGCAAATAGGACCTAAAAAGGATTCTATAGCCTCTATTCAAGGTAGAGTTGACGCTTTACAAGGTCAAATAGACAAATTACCAGGTTGGAAAAAAGGAGCATTTGGTACCATAGGTGCTAACATCAGTAGTTTTAACAACTGGTATGCGCAAGCTTCTCCAAATAATTCTACTGGTAATATCGGTGCAACAGTTAACGCATTTGCTAATTTAAAACAAGATAAATTTTTCTGGAGAAACTCAGGAAATATCAATTTAGGATGGGTAAAATTTGATGATAAAGATAATCCAGCAGATGATGATAGCTTTAGACAAGCGGCAGATGTTTTTACCATCTCCTCTTTATATGGTCGTAAATTAAGTGAAAAATTCGCGATATCGACTTTAGGGGAATACCGAACAACTATTCTTGATAATTTCAACGATCCAGGATATTTAGATTTAGGGGTTGGTGCTACATGGACGCCAATTACAGATCTTATTGTAGTTATACACCCACTTAACTACAACTTTGTATTTAGTAGTGAGGATAATATTTTCGAGTCTTCCTTAGGAGCTAAAATTGTTGCTGATTACACAAGAAAAATTGGAGCTGTAAACTTTAAGACTAATTTTTCTACGTTCCAGAGTTATAAAAGCGGAGATTTATCAAACTTTACTTGGATAAATAGTTTTGGATATACTTTGTGGAACGGTATAGGTCTTGGTTTTGAATTTGGGTTACGTAATAGTAAGCAAGAAGCTTTGAATTATGCAGCAGTAACAGGACCAACTCCTGACCCTACAATTACTTTCGATAATGTAGATAATAATTTACAAACCTATCTATTGTTCGGTTTAAATTATGCATTCTAAATCTTGAAATAGAGTTAAGTTTTTAATAAAAAAGCCCTCTATAAAGAGGGCTTTTTTCGGTTAAGTAATTATCGTAAAATTTGGGATTTTACTTTTAGTCTTTATAAGTTAAATATTGATTTGGGGTCAACACTTACACTTAAGCACATAGTAAAATTAGCCCAATACCTTTGCTGTTGATAATTTATGTTGTGAACATTACTTAAAATGTGGTGAGATTTATTAATGGTTTAATTTCATCGATGAACTACACATTTTGCATTATAATTGGTAATTAATACTCGTCTAAATGTTCTGGATAAAGAAAATTATTATACGGAAAACGAGTCACATGAATGTCTCTTACCTCATCATAAACTCTTTTTCTAAACTCATCAAGATTTTCTTTATTCAACGCAGAAATAAAAAGTGCTCTGTCCCCTACTTTTTCCATCCATGTATTTTTCCAGTCTGTAATGGTAAAATGTCTTCCAGTGCGTTCGGTAATTAAATAATCATCATCAATAGTTTCATG